>CAMDXD010000166.1 GCA_945877995.1 Bordetella parapertussis | reverse complement strand
CAGTGACCGTGGTGTCGGCGATTGTCTCGGTGAACGCCACCGCCCAGACCTATCCGAGCCGGCCAGTCCGCCTGGTGATTCCCTTCGGCACCGGCGGTTCTGC
This sequence comes from Bordetella parapertussis, assembly GCA_945877995.1. Lineage (GTDB taxonomy): Bacteria > Pseudomonadota > Gammaproteobacteria > Burkholderiales > CAIKXV01 > CAIKXV01. The sequence continues at coordinate 8,118 of CAMDXD010000166.1, read as the reverse complement.
TGACATCAGCGGCCGATTGACCGCGCAGAAACTATCCGAGGCGCTGGGTCAGACCTTCGTGGTGGACAATCGCGGCGGTGCGGGAGGCATCGTTGGAACGGAGGTCGTTGCACGGGCGGCCCCGGACGGGTACACCCTGCTGCTCGGAAGCTTCGGTACCCACACAGCCAACCCGAGCCTCTACAAGAAGCTGTCCTACGATCCGATCGCGGACTTCGCCCCGGTGAGCCTGATTGCCACGGTGCCCAACGTGCTGGTGCTCAACCCGTCCGTGCCTGCCAGATCGGTGCCTGAACTGGTTGCGCTGGCCAAGGCGACGCCCAAGGGACTGATCTACGCTTCCTCCGGCGGGGGCACGGGGACACACCTGGCTGCAGAGCTGTTCGAGTCGATCGCGGGGATCCAAATGGTACATGTGCCCTACAAGGCTGCGGCCAATGCCATCTCGGACGTGATCAGCGGACAGGTTCAGCTGATGTTCAGTACGCTGCCGTCGGTGCTGCCGCAGGTGAAAGCAGGAAAGCTGCGTGCCCTGGGGATCACGACCAGCCAGCGCTCCGAAGCGGCGCCGGACATTCCACCCATCGCCGAGTTCCTCAAGGGCTACGAGGTCGGCACCTGGTTCGGCATCCTAGCGCCGCGCAAGACGCCGCGCGAGGTGGTGAATACCCTGGCGCGAGAAATCAAGCGCATGACGGAGATGCCGGATGTCCGCGCGCGGCTGCATGGCCTGGGTGCAGAACCGGTCGGAAACACCCCCGAAGTCTTCGAAGCCTATATTCGGGCTGAACTGCCCAAGTGGGCCAAGGTGATCGCCGCAGCCGGCATCACACCCGATTGAGCGCAAGGACCATGGACAACCCTCCTCAGATCACCCGCACCCTCGCCCGCTACGTCGTCGAGTCCCGGTTCAGCGACCTTCCGGCGAGCGTCGTGCACGACGGCCGAAGGGCCCTGCTCAACTGGGTCGGCTGCGCGGTCGGCGGCTCGCACCACGAGGCCGTCGACAAGGCTTTGAAGGTCCGCACGCGATTTGCCGGGACACCACAGGCGACCGTGATCGCACGGGGTCGAGCCAGCGATCTGATGTCCGCAGCGCTGATCAATGGCATCTCGTCCCACGTGCACGATTTCGACGATGGACAGCCTCGCAACACCAACCTCAACCCGACCGCTGCAGTCGCGCCAGCGCCGTTCACACTTGGCGAATTGATGAAGGCGCACGGCCGTGACGTGCTGCACGCGTTCATCCTGGGTATCGAGGTCGAATGCCGGATCGCGAATGCCGTCTATGTGACGGACAATGCGCGCTGGTTCACCAACAGCACGACCGGCGTGTTCGGCGCTGCGGCCGCAGCCGGCAAACTGCTCGGCCTGGACGAGCAGCGCATGACCTGGGCGCTCGGGATCGCAGCCACTCAGTCCTCAGGGCTGCGCGAGATGTTCGGCACCATGTGCAAGAGCTTCAACTGCGGTAGGGCGGCGGAAAGCGGGCTGCTCGCCGCACTGCTGGCTGAAGAGGACTTCACCAGCTCAGACCAGTCGATCGAAGCCCCGCGCGGCTTCGCACAGGTCTACCTGCCCGGCTCCGACCCGTCACCGATCATCGCCAGGCTGGGCGAGTCCTATGAACTGCCCTACGTCACGTTCAAGCCCTTTGCCTGCGGCATTGTGCTGCATGCCGCGATCGACGTCTGTATCCAGGTGCGCGAACGCTATCACCTGGCCCCGACGCAGATCGATCGCATCACGATACGGGTTCACCCGATTGTACTTAAGATCACCGGCAACCCGTCGCCCCGGACAGGTCTGGAGGGAAAGTTCAGTGTGTATCACTGCGCCTCGGTGGCCCTGGTCGATGGGGCTGGTGGAGAGCGGCAGTTCCAGGATGATCGCGTCAACGATCCGCAGGTGCTCTCGCTGCGCCAGCGCATCCAGGCTGAAGCAGATCCCGCGTTCCGGCGGGATCAGGCGAGCGTGCGGGTTACCCTGACAGATGGCCGTGTGTTCGAACACACGGTCGAGCACGCGATTGGCACGCTCGACAATCCGCTGAGCGATGCTGCCCTCGAAGGCAAATTCCGGGCGCTCGCCGACGGTATCCTGCCCGCGACCTCCGTCACCGAGGCCATCGACACGTGCTGGGCGATCGATACCCTGAGCGACTTCTCCCGACTGCCAGCCACAGTCGCGGGCGCAGGCACCGTAACGGACACAGAGTGCTAGGATGGAACAGTCACGCGAACTGGAGGGTACGGTCGCCCTGATCACCGGCAGCGCGCGCAACATCGGCCGTGCGATCGCTGAAACGCTGGCGGCACAAGGCGCCCGGGTAGTCATCAACGCCCGGACCTCAGTGAAGGAGGCCCACGACACCGCGCATCGCATCGAAGCCGCCGGCGGCGTCGCGATGGTGGCGATGGGCGACGTGACCGATCCGGCGCAGGTCGAGCAGATCGTCGCGTCGGTGGTCGCACGCTGGGGACGGATCGACATCCTGGTCAACAACGCGAATACCCATGGCGTGAAGGCGTTCGAGGACCTGACCCTGGAAGACTGGCGGCGCACGGTGACGGTGGCCCTGGAAGCCCCGTTCCTCTGCATGAAGGCCTGCTACCCCCTGATGATCCGCCAGGGCGGCGGCATCATCGTGAACATCGGCGGTTCCGCCGGCCACATGCCCTACGAAGGGCGCGTCCCGGTGTCGGCTGCGAAAGCCGGGCTCGCCGGAATGACCCGCGCGCTGGCTTTCGAAGGGGCGAAGCACGGGATCACCGTCAATTGCATCGCGCCTGGCCCGGTGAGTACCGTGCGCAGCGTGCCATCGAAGTCAGATCCGAAACGCATCCCGTTGCAACGGTTTGCCGAAGTGGATGAAGTCGCGCATCTGGTACGCATGCTCTGCGCACCGAAGGGTCGCTACATCACCGGCCAGACGCTGCATGTGAATGGCGGCCTGTACATGAACAACTGACCGGAATCGGGCGGCTCGGACGAATGGGACACGGACGGCAGGCAACCATGGCAGTCCTCTGCCCTCGCGGTAGACGACGCTGCTATTTCCAGAATCGATCGAAGTCCGGTGCCCGATGTTCCCGGAACGCATCGAGTCCTTCCTGCCACTCCGCGCGGGGTACGGCCTGCAGCGAGGCGAGGACATGCGACCAGTCGATCCGGGCATGGTGTTGCACCGCCTGTTTCGCCACCGAGATCGCGCCCGGCGGTGCACTGCCCGCCACGAGATGGCCAAGCGCCATCGCCCGTGCCATGAGCTGATCGGCCGTCGCGACCTCGCTCACCAGCCCGAGTTCCAGCGCCTCTGCAGCGCTCACCCGGCGCCGGGTCAGGATCACGTCCATCGCGCGGCGCAGGCCGACGATCTGCGCCAGTCGCGCAACGGCCGTGTTCGGTATCACGCCCAGACCCAGTTCCGGCAACTGGAAGAACGCGGTGTCGGCCGCCACCACGAGGTCGCAGCATAGCGACAGCTCGAAGCCGCCGCCGACAGCCGGGCCCTGAACGGCGCCAATGACCACAAGTGGCGACTCGACCAGCGCCCGGAACAGGCGGGTTGGATCTGTCTCCGCATCCGTGCCATCCAGCCAGCCCGCCTGCAGATCGTCGATATTGGCACCGGCGGAAAACACACGGCCCGTCCCGGTGATCACGACCGCGCGCGCCTTGTCTTCGCAGGCACGATCGAGGGCCGCCAGCACGCCGGAGACGATAGCCTTGGACAGCGCGTTGCGCCGCCGCGGATCGTTGAGTCGGATGATGGCGAGCCCGCCGTCGAGCGAATACTCGACGGCGGGTACGGTATCGTCAGAGGCGGTCATCTTCGTCACTCCAGTCCCGTAGCGCCCTCGCGCGGGCGAAAGCGGGCGAGCTGATCGCGCACGGCATCCGGGATCCGCACCGGCTTGCCGATCGCCGCATCGAAGAAGACACACGTGGCCTCCCCGGTCGCGACACAGCCCTGCGCATCGAACAACCCCTGCTCCACGCTGAACGATGCATTGCCCAGCGCACTCACCGCCGTGCCGACGTCCACCACACCCGGATAGAACAACTCCCGGTGGAACTCGCTCAGCATCCGAACCACCAGGATGTTCGCCCCGCCCATGTCGACGCCTGCGAACAGCTCCATGCGTCCGGATTCCATGAAGGTCGCGATGGCTGCGTTGTTGACGTGCCCGAACTGATCGGTATCGCGATTGCGCAGCTTCTCCTGCGTCCAGCAGGCAAACCGGTCCTTCGACGGCAGGCTTGCCTTCGTCCGCGGTGCCGGAGACGAAGCACTCACGGCTTGGGGATCATGTGCGCCGTCGCCTCGTGCTCGATGCGCAGATACAGCTCATCGGCCATCGGATTGCGCATTTCCTCGAGGATGTGACCGACCAGTCCGATCGCGCGGGCGGCCACTGCGAGACCGCGGCACACCTTCCACGGGATATCCATCTGCGAGGCCACCGCGGCCATGGCCCCGGTGACATTGACCGGCAGCCCGCGGCCGGTGACCCGCTCGGCCTCCGCGCCGATGGCCGTCATCAGCTCGGCATACGGTCCGAAGTAGCCGGTGTCTCGCGCGACCTGGAACAGCGCACCGGTGCGCGGATCCACCGGCTTGTGGAACGGATGACCGATACCTGGAATGATCTGCTTCTTCTGACGATAGGACGCCACCAGGTCCCGTGCGATCGCCGGGATATCTCCCGGCGCGGCCTTGTCGGGAATCGCTTCCTGCAGCATCTGCGCTGCATTGTCGAGTGACCCCACGAACACCGAGCCCAGGCCCAGCAGACCGGCGGCCACCGCCGCCTGTACCGCTTCCGGCGCACCGCAGTAGGTCATCCGGGTGGCGAGCGACGACGGCGTGATGCCGTGCTCGACCAGGATCACCATCATCGCGTTGAAGATCCGCCGCTCGGACTCGCTGGCCGGCAGACGCGCAAAGATCTGCAGGAAGGCCATGTCGCCGAAATCGACCTTGCCGACGATCTCGGTGCACAGGTCCAGGCCGTGAATGACTACCCGGGTCGGATCGGCCCACGCAATATCGGAACGCACTTCACCTCGTTTCATGACACTCCTCGTCGCAGCTTGCGATGAATTCGGAAACACTCGGCACGGGGACGGTCAGGCGCCCTCGAGGACCGCCTGCGCCATGTCGCGCAGACGGTTTTTCTGAATCTTGGTGCCGTTCGGTCCGACCGTTTGCGGAAAGACCTCCACCGCGACGATCTGGCCAGGCACCTTGTAACCAGAGATGCCGCGGCGACACCATGCCGTCAGCACCGCCAGGTCGAGCGTGGCGCCCGCCCGTGCAATCACGAAGGCCACCGCAACATCCCCTTCGCCCGGACGGTTCACACCGACCACCTGGGCGGCTGCGATGTCGGCGTGCGTGCAGAGGAAAGCTTCGATTTCGCCAGGGTCCACCAGATAGCCATGCAGGCGGAGGCTATCCTTGAGACGCGCCAGATAGACGAAACTCGTACCCCCGTCCTCGCTGTAGGCCAGATCGCCGGTGGTGTACCAGCCCTCGGCATCGAGCACCGCTGCGGTCGCCTGCGGATTGTTCACATAGCCGGTCATCACGTTGTAGCCCCGTACCTCGAGCTCGCCCTGGACCCGATCGCCCAGCGGCGCCCGCGTGACCGGATCGACCACGCGAAACGCGATGCCGGGGGACACCGGGCTGCCGCCCGGCATCGCGCGCTGTTCCGCCGGCGCCTGCGTACTGCGCATGGCCATCAGTGCGAAGCATTCCGAGGAGCCGTACACAGCCACCAGCCGCGTGCCATGCGCCTGCTCGGCCTGGTCTACAACTGTGCGCCCAAGCCCGGCGAACTCGGCGAATCCGCCGAAGCGCCAATGGTCGTAGCGTCCCGGCGCCCCTTCGAGCACCGGCGCGAACAAGCCATCCGAGCCGAAGTAATGGGTCACCCGGTGCTGAACCATCGCATCGATGGCGTCCTGGGGCTTGAACACGGGAAGGAACACACACGCGGCCGCACCCGCAAGGGCCGCCATCGCCTGGTTGAAGCCGAGCACCCCATACAGCGACAGTGCGCACAGCATCCGGTCACCGGCATGGACCTCCGCACGAGCGGCGATCGTCAGCGCATGGATCGCGATGCCACGCTGATCATGCATTGCAAGCTTCGGCAGACCCGTCGTCCCGGACGTGCTGAAGGTACACAGCGGGTCTTCCGGTTGGCCGGTATACGGCGCAGGTCCCAGCGAAGGATCCACCGGGATGAAGCCGCGCTGCGTATCCACGACACACAGCTCGGGCGGCGATGCGATCGCTTCGCACAGCGCACGCGCCTCACCGGCGTAGTCGTATGTGAGGAAAGCCTCGGGCACGAGCAAGAGCTTCGGGCGCGAGGTAACGATCACATGGCGAGCCTCCTCGCGCCGATAGCGGGTGCTGATCGGCACCACCAGCACGCCCAGGTGCGCCGCGCCGAACAGGCATTGCAACCAGGCCGCGCCGTCAGGCAACCATACGTTGATCACGTCGCCCCGGCCGATGCCTCGAGCGTGAAGCAGCGCGGCGAAGGCCCGGGATGCCGCCAGCAACTCGCCGCGCGAAGCCTGGTTGTCTCCGAGGATCAAGGCAACGCGGTCTGGTTCATCCGCGAGCAGCGACTCAAAGGACCTATCGAAGGCCAGCTGGTCCGGATCGAAGGCTGAAGATTCAGGCAGGTTCATCTGCGGTCAGGCCGAGGCAAGCGCACTGCGGGCGATCTGGATGCGCTGCATCTCCGAGGTGCCCTCGCCGATTCGAAAGGCACGCGCATCGCGATAGAAGCGCTCCAGCGGCAGCTCGCTCATGTAGCCCATGCCCCCGAAAATCTGCAGCGCGCGGTCGGCAACCCGGCAACCCATTTCACTGGCATACAGCTTGGCGCGTGCCGCCGCGATGCGCGCGCTTGCCGCGTCGCGGTCGATGCAGCGCGCACCCTCGGCAATCAGCAGCCGGGCCGCCTCGATCTCCACGTCATTGTCCGCGATCATCATCTGCAGGGCCTGGTGCTCGGCGAGCAACGAACCGAACGCGCGCCGCTCCTTCGCATAGGCACAGGACAACGCATGCGCGCGACAAGCCAGTCCCAGTGACCGGCTGGCCGAGAAGATCCGGTCATGATTGATCGATTCCATCATGACGGCAAAGCCCTGACCGGGCGCACCCAGAAGGTCCTCGTCTGGTACGAAACAGTTCTCGAGCGAGAAGCCGTTCAGGTGATAGTCACGCCAGCCCATCTTCCGGTAGCGCGTCATGCCAACCAGGCCGGGATTACCCTTGCGCACGATGAACGTGGTCAGCCGACCCTTCAGCGGCACGCCTGCATCGGTCAGCGCCAGCACGATAATGTAGTCGGCGGTTTCGGCATGCGAGATGAACTGCTTCGCACCGTTCAGCTGCCAGCCCCCCGCCACCCGCTCCCCGCGGGTGGTCAAGGCCGAGAGATCCGACCCGGCACCCGGCTCGGTCAGCGCGTAGGTGATCGTCTTCCTGCCCGAAAGGACGCCCGGCAGCAGACCCTCGCGCTGGGCTGCATTGCAAAAACGAAGCGAGAGCGGCAGATAACCCAGCACCTCCGACAGCGGCACTGAGGTATAGGTCAGCTCCTCCAGCACCGCCAGACGCGCCTCGACTGGCAGACCGGGACCGCCGAGGGAAGCGGGCAGGTTGAACCCATACAGTCCGAGGGCATGGGCTTCCGCACGCAGTTCGGCGAGGAGTCCCGGTCTGACTTCATCAGCGGCATCGATCTCGGCTTCCAGCGGTACCAGACGTTCCCGCACGAAGCGGTGCGCGGTCTGCCGGATCAGCGCGACGTCTTCGACCGAAAGGGCGTCCTCGTCCGACATCTCAGGCCGCCGGCGGCCGATCGCCCAGCAGGCGCAGCGCGTTGAGACGATAGACCTTCTCCCGATCCGCCGCTGCCAGGGCATCGACGACCGGCACCGAGCGGCGCCCTTCGGGATCGCCGATATCGAACGGATAGTCACTGCCGAACACCACCCGCTCGGTGCCCATCGTCTGGATCACGAACCGGTTGCTGTCTTCGGACAGCGCACAGGTGTCGTAGTACAGGCGATCGAGAT
>CAMDXD010000165.1 GCA_945877995.1 Bordetella parapertussis | reverse complement strand
ACCAACATCCTCACGGTGAAGCTGTTCGCCCGTGCGCGCGACGAGGATGCCTTCGTGCGCGAAGTGATCGACGAGCACACCGCAGCGATGGCCGCGCACATGCGCCTGATCACCCGCTTCATGTTCACGCTGTCGGTGATGAACGCCCTGCTGCTGACCTCCACCGCGGCGATCGGCATCTCGCTGTGGAGCGAAGGCGTGATCGGCGCCGGGCTGGTCGCCACCGCGCTGCCGCTCGCGTGGCAGATCACCAACGTCGCCGGCTGGGTCAGCTGGGAGGTCACCGGCATCTTCGAGAACATCGGTGTCGTACAGGACGGGATGGGCACCATCGCCGTGCCGCTCACCCTCACCGATCGCACCGGCGCCACCGACCTCTCGGTAAAGGGTGCGCCGCAGGGCGGCGCCATCCGTTTCGAACACCTCACGTTCACCTATTCCCGGGAGGACGGGCGCAAGGTGCTCGATGACCTGTCCCTGGACATCAAGCCCGGGCAGCGCGTCGGGCTGGTTGGCCGCTCGGGTGCCGGCAAGTCGACGCTGGTCAACCTGCTGCTGCGCTTCCACGAGGCCGAGCACGGCCGCATCCTGATCGACGGCCAGGACATCTCGCAGGTCACGCAGGAGAGCCTGCGCGCGGCGATCGGCATGGTGACCCAGGACACCTCGCTGCTGCACCGCTCGATCGCGGCCAACATCGGCTACGGGCGGCCGGGCTCGACGTTGGCGCAGATCGTGGCCGCCGCACGCAAGGCCCAGGCGCACGACTTCATCGTCGACCTGCAGGACTGGAACCAGCGCACCGGCTACGACGCACATGTCGGCGAGCGCGGGGTGAAGCTGTCGGGCGGCCAGCGGCAGCGCATCGCGATCGCGCGCGTGATCCTGAAGGATGCGCCGATCCTCGTGCTCGACGAAGCCACCTCGGCGCTGGACAGCGAGGCAGAACGGGCGATCCAGGAACAACTGCTCGGCCTGATGGAGGGCAAGACGGTGATCGCGATCGCGCACCGGCTGTCGACCATCGCGCGGATGGACCGGCTGGTGGTGCTCGATGCCGGCCGGATCGTGGAACAGGGCACGCACGAGGAGCTGCTTCGACTCGGCGGCCACTACGCCGTATTATGGAGGCATCAGTCCGGTGGCTTCCTGCCGGAGGCCCTGCCGGCGGAGACAGCCACCCCGGCGGCGACCGTGACCGCGACACACCCTGAGGAGGCGACGCCATGAACCATCCCTCGAGCACCGGCCTGGGCAGCGACGTGCGAAGCCGGGTATCCACCGACGAATGGACGGCCCGCGTCGACCTCGCCTGCTGCTACCGCCTGCTCGCACACTACGGCTCGAACGACCTGACCTACAACCACCTGTCGATGCGCGTGCCGGGCGAACCGCAGCACCTGCTGATCAAGCCGCCGACGATGATGTTCGAGGAGGTCACCGCCTCCAGCCTGCTCAAGTTCGACTTCGACGGCAACCCGCAGCAGGACAGCCCGCGCCTGCGCGGCGGCGGACTGGTGATCCATGCCGGCCTGCTCGCCGCGCGGCCCGACCTGAACGCGGTGTTCCATACGCATACCGAAGCGGCCATGGGCGTGTCCTCGCAGCAGCACGGGCTGCTGATGATCAACCAGCAGGCGGTCACCTTCTACAAGCGCATCGCCTACCATGCGTTCGGCGGATTCGAATTCAACATGGAGCAGCGCGCGCCGCTGATCCGCGACCTCGGCGACCAGTCGATCATGCTGCTGCGCAACCACGGCGCGCTGGTCTGCGGCCCGAGCGTGCAGGACGCATTCTTCGAGCACCACTTCCTCGAGATGGCCTGCAAGGGACAGATCGCGGCGCTGTCCGGCGGCGCACCGGTCACGCTGATCGACGAGTCGGTCTGCGAATACGCGCTGTCGCAGTCGCAAGGCGGCGAGCGGCTCGCCAACCGAGCGAAGAACTGGGCCGCCTGCCTGCGCCAGGCGGCGCGGCTCGATCCGACGTTCAGCGACTGACCGGCGCCGGCCGAGCCTCGACCCTGGGGACTGGCGACCCTGGGGTCTGACCCCGGGGTCAGACCCCAGCCTTCCCTGCCTCGGCAGCGGTCCGCTCGAGGATCGACTCGGCCAGATCTCCATGTTGTACATGAAGCGTCAGCAGCCAGCGCTGCCCGCCCGACATGAAGCCGATGTAGTGGCCGAGCTCGACCAGTTCGGGCTCGGTGAAGTGGCGATGGAGTTCCTCCCACATGGCATCGTCCGCATGCAGCGGATTGCCGATGATCGCGTCGCAGTAGCGCAGCGCGATCTTCTCGCGGTCGGTGAACGCATCGGATTGCAGGTAGGACTGTTCGCCGTCGAGCAGCGACATCCGGTGACCGGGGACCCGCACGAACTGTGCGGTATTCATGTTCCCTCAGTAATGGCAGTCGGTGGCGAACATCCGACCCCATGAGGTGGCGATGCGCGCGCGCATCAGCTCGCGCATTTCCTGAGGCAGCACGCCCTCGGCACGCATCGTGCGGATCAGCGAAGTGAACGAGCGCATCACCACCTTGTTGTGCGCCCGGATCGCCTGGTTCTCGGGGCCGGGACTGCCGGTCTCGATCGCGTCGACCAGCCACTGCTTCATCTCGGGATCGGTCACATCCTGCGGATGCAGGTAGCGTATGCGTGCCATGGCACTCCTCCTCTGTGGTGACATTCTTCTGCGGACGTCTCTGTCGGCGGTTGTACATCACGTCCGATGCCCCGTAAAGTAGACGCGTCGAACGCGACTGGCCGCACCCGAACGGCACCGGCGTTGCGCGGGAGGATGGATCGATGGGTCGAACAGAAGCGGGCGGCAGCGGCCCGGCGCAGGTACACGGCGGCACACGGGCCGCTCCAGCGGCGGCGGCCGCCGCGGCACTGGCCTTCTGCTGCGCGGCAGGCGCGGCAGGCGCGGCACGGGCCGCATCACCCGATACGCTCTGGCCCGAGAAGCCCGTGCGTCTGGTCGTCGGCCAGGAGATCGGCAGCGCACTTGACAATGCAGTAAGAGTGGTCGCACCGGCGCTCGGCGAAGCCCTCGGCCAGCCAGTGCTGCTCGACAACCGGCCAGGTGCCGGCGGCATGGTCGCGATGCAGGTGGCGCTGGCGGCAGCACCCGACGGCTATACGCTGGTCAATGCCGGCAGCCCCCAGATGATCGCGCCGTTGCTGTTCCGCAAGCTGTCCTACGACTTCTTCCGCGACTTCATCCCGGTCGCCCGCCTGAGCGTCACGCAGAACGTGCTGGTCGTGCCGTCGGCTGTTCCTGCCACCGACGCGCGCGGCCTTGTCGAATGGCTGCGCGCGAAGCCGGGCCAGTACAACATGGCTTCCGCCGGGATCGGCTCCGCCAGCCACCTCGCGGGCACGCTGTTCAACACGATGACCGGCAGCGATGCACTGCACGTGCCGTACAAGGGCGGTTCCGCCGCGATCAACGCGCTGCTGTCGAACGACGCGCAGTACATGATCACGCCGCTCGCGGCAGCCCTCGGCCAGGTACGCGGCGGCAAGCTGCGCGCGCTCGCCGTGGCCGGCGAGGGTCGCGCGCCCCAGTTGCCCGAGGTGCCTACCCTGCACGAGGCTGGCGTGAAGGGCTATCGCGGCAGCGGCTGGAACGGGCTGTTCGCGCCGCGCGGCACCCCTGCCGCAGTGGTCGCCCGTGCGGCTGCGGCCACGGTGACGGTGCTGTCGCGTCCGCAGATCCAGGAACGCATGCTCGCCGCCGGGGTCGAAGCCGGTACGCTGGTCGATCCGGCCTTCACCCGGTTCATGAAGGACGAAGCCGTCCGTTTCGCGAGCGCAGCGAAGGCTGCGGGCCTGCGTCCGGAGTAAGGCGCGGCCCGCCCCTGCGGGAACCCGATTGTCGCCCATTCGAGCATGCGCGCCAGCGCGCCAATGCACGTCCGCCATCGTCCTGCGGGCCATGAACGTCGCACGGCCGTCCCACGGATGTGCATAGGCGTATGTCGGTATAGTCGGGCGGCAGTATCGCGACAGGACGTGACGGCCGGACCGCACGGCACTCCGCCGCGCCGGCCGCTGCCGCAGGGCACGGTCTTTCAGCAAAAGGTGTCACCGATGCACGCAAAACGACAACCTCCGGCGGCCCGAGCCGTTCCCGGGACGGCGCTGCTCCTCGTTGTCGCACTGGCCCTGGCAGGCTGCGGTGACGGTACGAAGCCCGACTCCGGAGCGGTGAAGAACGGCGGCGGCGCGCCTGCGGCCCAGAAGGGAAGCACGGGTGCCCGCCCGCCCGCCGAAGTGGGCGTGGTGACGGTCGACACCGGTACGGTCGGACTGGTCACCGAGCTGCCCGGACGGACAGAAGCCTCGCGCGTCGCGCAGGTGCGCGCCCGCGCCGCCGGTATCCTGCAGCAGCGCCTGTTCCGCGAAGGCAGCAACGTGAAGGCCGGCGAGGTGCTGTTCCAGATCGACGCGGCACCCTATCGTGCGCTGCTGGCGGCCGCGCAGGCTGCCGTCGCACGCGGCGATGCGAACGTGATGCAGACGCGCGCACAGGCCGAGCGCTACAAGCCGCTGGCCGAAGCCAACGCGATCAGCCAGCAGGACTACGTCAACGCGGTTGCCGCGCAGAGGCTCGCCGAGGCCGAACTGGCCGCGAGCCATGCGTCGCTACAGACCGCGCAGATCAACCTCGGCTACGCGACCGTGACCGCGCCGATCGCCGGCCGCATCGGGCGCGCGCTGGTAACCGAGGGCGCACTGGTGGGCCAGGGCGAGTCGACGCCGCTGGCCGTCGTGCAGCAGATCGACCCGATCTACGTGAACATCCTGCAGCCGGTAGCCGACGTGCTGCGCCTGCGCGCCGCCATCGCCCGCGGCGAACTGCGGCGGGCCGGGGCGGAAGAGGCGGTACCGGTGCGCCTCGTGCTGGAAGATGGCAGCGTGTATCCGGTCGCGGGCCGGCTGCTGTTCTCTGACCTGTCTGTAGACGCGGCAACCGGGCAGATCGCGCTGCGCGCCGAGGTGGCGAACCCGCGCGGCGTGCTGCTGCCCGGCATGTACGTGCGCGCGCGCCTGGAGCAGGCGAGCGCCGCATCGGCCATCCTGCTGCCCCAGCAGGGCGTGCAGCGCGCGGCCCAGGGCGACAGCGTGAAGGTGGTGGCAGCCGACGGGAAGGTATCCGACCGACCGGTGAAGCTCGGCCCGGCCCGCAATGGCCAATGGGTGGTACTGGAGGGGCTGAAGGCCGGCGAGCAGGTGGTGGTCGATGGCTTCCAGAAGCTGCAGGGTGATCGTCCGGTCAAGCCGGTGCCATGGCAGGCCCCGGGCAGCGCGCCGGCCGGAGCGGCCGCGCCAGCGGGCGCGCCCTCCCCCGCACGGGCACAGGGGTCCTAGATGGCGGCGTTCTTCATCGAACGGCCGGTCTTCGCGTGGGTGATCTCGCTGTTCATCCTTGCGATCGGCGCGGTGTCGATCACCCAGCTGCCGGTTGCGCAGTACCCGACGGTCGCGCCGCCATCGATCATCGTGTCGGTGACCTACCCGGGTGCGTCGGCACAAGTGCTCGAGGACAGCGTGATCAGCGTCATCGAGCGCGAGATGAACGGCTCGCCCGGCCTGATCTACATCGAATCGGTCGCGCAGGCCGACGGCACCGGTTCGATCACCCTGAGCTTCGAGCCGGGCACCAACCCCGACCTGGCGCAGGTCGACGTGCAGAACCGGCTGAGCCGCGCATCGCCCAGGCTGCCCATCGCAGTGACCCAGCAGGGCGTACGTGTCGACAAGTCGCGCTCCAACTTCCTGCTTTTCACGATGCTCTCGTCGGAGAACCCGGCCTTCGACCCGATCGCGCTCGGCGACTATGCCTCGCGCAGCGTGCTGCCAGAGCTCCAGCGCGTGCCCGGCGTGGGACAGGCGCAGCTGTTCGGTACCGAGCGCGCGATGCGCATCTGGATCGACCCGGCGAAACTGGTCGGCTACCGGCTGTCCTCGTTCGACGTGACGGCGGCGATCACCGCACAGAATGCACAGGTCGCCTCCGGCACCATCGGCGCGCTGCCGAACGTGCCTGGCCAGGGCGTGTTCTCGACGGTCGTGGTGAAGGGACAACTGGCCACGCCAGAGGAGTTCGGGAACATCGTGCTGCGTTCGGCGACCGACGGCGGCCTGGTGCGGCTGAAGGACGTCGCGCGCATCGAGCTCGGCGCGCAGACCTATACACCGCAGGCGCGGCTCAACGGCCAGCCGTCGACCGGCATCGGCGTACAGCTGTCGCCTTCCGGGAATGCGCTGGCGACCGCGAAGGCGATCAAGGTTCGCCTTGACGAACTGTCGCGCTATTTTCCGCCGGGCGTGAAGGCGACCATCCCCTACGACAGTTCGACGTTCGTGGAGATCTCGATACGGCAGGTCGCGATGACCCTGCTGGAGGCCGTGGTGCTGGTGTTCCTGGTGATGTTCCTGTTCCTGCAGAACATCCGCTACACGATAATCCCGACGCTGGTGGTACCGATCGCGCTGATGGGCACCTTCGCCGCGCTGCTCGCGATGGGGTTCTCGATCAACGTGCTCACCATGTTCGGCATGGTGCTGGTGATCGGCATCGTGGTCGACGATGCGATCGTGGTGGTGGAGAACGTCGAGCGCATCATGACCACCGAGGGGCTGTCCCCGGTCGAGGCCACGCGCAAGGCGATGTCGCAGATCTCCGGCGCGATCGTCGGCGTGACCGTGGTGCTGGTTTCGGTATTCGTGCCGCTCGCCTTTTTCGGCGGGGCGATCGGCAACATCTATCGCCAGTTCTCTGCCGTGATGGTCACCGCCATCCTGTTCTCGGCCTTCCTCGCGCTGTCCTTCACGCCGGCCCTCTGCGCGACCCTGCTCAAGCCGGTCCAGGCCGGGCACCATCATGCGAAAGGTGGCTTCTTCGGCTGGTTCAACCGCGGCTTCACGCGCACCGCCAGGGGCTACGAGGGGCTGGTCGCCGGCCTGCTGCGCCGAACGCTTCGCTACCTGTTCATCTACGCCGCCATCGTCGTGGCGGTGGTGGTGATGGTCAACCGCATGCCGACCTCCTTCCTGCCCAACGAAGACCAGGGGAACATCCTCGTCAACGTGCAGCTGCCACCGGGGGCGACGTTCAACCGCACGCGCGAGGTGATGGCCGGCGTCGAGCAGTACATGCTCGCGCAGACCACCGAGGTGCAGAGCATCGTCAGCGTGCTCGGTTTCAGCTTTGCGGGTACCGGCCAGAACGCCGCCCTGGGCTTCGTCACGCTCAAGGACTGGAACGAGCGCAGCGGTGCAGCCCACACCGCACAGGCGCTCGCCGGGCGGGCATTCGGCGGACTCGGCACGATCCGCGATGCCTTCATCTTCCCCGTGAGCCCGCCGCCGATCCCGGAACTCGGGCGCGCAACCGGCTTCGCGATGCGGCTGCAGGATCGCGGTGGCAACGGCCGCGAGGCACTGCTCGCCGCGCGCGCCCAGTTGCTCGGGATGGCCGCGAAGAGCCCGCTGCTCAGGGCGGTGCGCCCGGAAGGACTGGAAGACGCCTCGCAACTGCAGCTTGACATCGACCGGGACAAGGCCAGCGCGCTGGGCGTCACCTTCGCGTCGATCAACAGCACGCTGTCGACCGCGCTCGGATCCTCCTACGTGAACGACTTCCCGAACGCCGGCCGCCTGCAGCGCGTCGTGGTGCAGGCAGACGCGCCTGCCCGCATGCAGGCGGACGACCTGCTGAGCATCAGCGTGCTGAATGCAGCGGGACAGCCGGTGCCGCTGTCCGCCTTCGCGGCACCGCGCTGGATCAGCGGGCCGATGCAGACCGTCCGCTACAACGGCTATCCGGCAGTGCGCATCTCGGGCGAACCCGCCGCCGGCCAGAGCACGGGCGCCGCGCTGGCCGAAATGGAGCGCCTCGCCGCCCAGTTGCCCCCGGGCTTCGCGTTCGAGTGGACCGGACAGTCGCGCGAGGAGAAGCTGTCCGGGTCGACCGCCAACATCCTGTTCGCGTTCTCGCTGCTGGCCGTTTTCCTGTGCCTCGCCGCGCTGTACGAGAGCTGGACGATCCCGCTGGCGGTGATACTGGTGGTGCCGCTGGGCGTGCTCGGCGTCGTGCTGGCCGCGCAGTTTCGCGGGCTCGAGAACGACGTGTACTTCAAGGTGGGCCTGATCACGATCATCGGACTGTCGGCGAAGAATGCAGTGCTGATCATCGAGTTCGCCAA
>CAMDXD010000164.1 GCA_945877995.1 Bordetella parapertussis | reverse complement strand
CGCCGACCTGTTCGAGCCCTTCGCCGAAGAGTTCGACCTGATCTCGAACCTGTATGCGCGCCAGGTACGGCTGTCGATCGCGACCTGCCCCGGCGTCGGCATGAAGGTGCTCAACGACTATCCGATGGACGCACGCGCCGGCGTGCCGGCGATCAGCCTGCCGGACATCCCCTGGGGCGCCGAGGCCTGGGTGCTGGTCGAGCTGTCGATCCCGGCCGGCTTCGAGCCGCTGCCCGGCATGCCGCTGCTGCAGGCCGGCGTCACCGGAACGAGCCTGGCGCGCGCACCGATCGCCTTCCCAGACGCCGTGCTCACGATGGACACGGTGTCACCGCAAGTGTGGGACGCGCTGACCGCCGACAGCCTGGTGCATTCGCGGCATGCCGAGGTCGAGGCGAGCCGCGTGCTCGAGCAGGCGCGCACCGCCGCCGAAGCCGGCGACTGGGACCGGGTGCAGGCGCTGATCGACTCGGCCGGCCGCCGCTTCGGCGACCAGCCGTGGGTCAAGGAAGTGCTGGCTTCGCTCGAGCAGATCGCCGAGCAGCGCGACCAGGGGCGGTTCGGCAAGGAGTCGCTGTACGCGGCGACGAAGATGCGGTCGCGGGTGGCGTCGAAGGACGAGGGGCTGTTCGACATCGCGAGAGAAGCGGCGGCGCCAAGATTCCTGCGACGGGATTCGACGCAGGGGTCGAAGGGCAGCAGACGGCAACCGTGACAGGCACACAAGGCCCCGCTGAAGGAACCCGGAGACTGGCTGTGATGGGCCTCGCTTCGGACATTCGTGAAGCGCTTTGCAGGCGGGGCCGTTGCTGCGCTCCCGAGCGGGTGCCGTCAGCCGAGTTCGAAACTGGTGATGCCGTACAGTGAGTCGAGCGCGAGGTCAGGGGGCGTCCCCTTGTACATGCGCGCAGTCTCGAACACCGGATGCAGCCCGCGTTGCCCGGCCAGTGCGACGGCGGCGGTGTTGGGCTCCGGCACGTCGATGAAGACCTGCTCGCCCGGAATCGTCGAGACGAGGTCGTCGAATATGGCGCAGGCGGTCGAGGCATCGTCGGCGACAGTTCGCTCGCCCGAAGGGTGCGCCGCGTGACCACCATGCGTGGGTTGCCCGCTCCCGCGCCGGAATCAGTGCCTGCCAAGATAGGCCTGGCGAACGGCTGGGTCCTGCGCTAGATCGCGAGCAGGCCCCTGCAGGGTCACGCGACCGGTCTCCATCACATAGGCGCGGTGGGACACCGCGAGCGCCTGCGTGGCGAGCTGCTCGACCAGCAGGATCGCGAGGCCTTCGCGGTTGAGTTGCTGCAGCACCGGGAACAGCATGTCCAGCACGCGCGGGGCAAGCCCGAGCGACAGCTCGTCGATCACCAGCAGGCGCGGCCGCGAGGCCAGGCCGCGGGCGATCGCGAGCATCTGCTGCTCCCCGCCCGACAGCGAGCCCGCCGCCTGCGCGCGACGCTCCGCGAGTCGCGGAAACAGCGCGAAGCCGCGATCCACCGCCTCGTCGATCGCCGAAGGAGTGCGCGAGAACACGAAGGCACCCAGCCGCAGGTTGTCTTCCACCGACTGTTCGGCGAATACCTGGCGACCTTCGGGCACCATGGCCAGCCCCTGGCGAACCAGTCGGTGCGAAGGCTGCCCGGTGACGTCCGCGCCGTTGAACTCGACGCGTCCGGCCACCGGCGCAAGCACCCCGGAGATCGCCTTCATGGTCGAGGACTTGCCCGCGCCGTTCGAGCCGATCATCGCGACGAACTCGCCCTCGCCCACCTCGAGGCTGACCGACTGCACCGCGCGCACCCGGCCATAGGCGACCCCTAGGTCGGTGACCTTCAGCAGCGCGGGGGAGGGGGTAACGGTGGCCGGGTTCATGCGGGGTCTCCCGTGGGCGCGGCGCTGGCACCGAAGTAGGCCTCGATGACCCGTGGGTCCTCGCGCACCACGCCTGGTGCACCCGAGGCGATCACCTCGCCGTAATCGAGCACCGTCACATGGTCGGAGACGGACATGATCATGTCCACATGGTGCTCGACCAGCACCACCGTCACCCCGAGACGCTTCAGGTCGCGGATCAGCGCGATCAGCTCATCGATCTCGGCATGCGTCAGGCCCGCGGCCGGTTCGTCGAGCAGGAGGATCTCCGGCGACAGCGCGAGCGCGCGCGCGATCTCCAGCCGTCGCTGGTGCCCGAAGGCGAGGTTCGCGGCGATCTCGTCGCGGTAGGCGGCAAGGCCGACATAGTCGAGCAGCAACGCCGCGCGTTCGCGCTGCAGGCGCTCTTCCGAGTGGAAGGCCGGCAGCCGCAGCACGGTGGAGAAGAACCCGCAGCGGCTGCGGGCGTGGAAGGCGACGCGCACGTTCTCCTCGACCGTCATCTCGGGGAACAGTTCGGTGTTCTGGAAGGTGCGGGTGAGTCCGCCGCGCGCGATCTGCACGCTCGAGCGACCGCCGACTTCGTCCTGCAGCAGCGTCACGCGTCCTTCGGTGGGCGCGTAGAAACCCGACAGCGCATTGAGGAGCGTGGTCTTGCCCGCACCGTTCGGGCCGATGATCGCGTGCACGGTCGCGCGTTCGATGTCGACGGTGACACCCGAGACTGCGGACAATCCGCCGAAGCGGATGGTCAGGTCATGCGTCTGCAGCACGGGCCCGCGGACGGTGGCGCGCACGCCGAGCAGCGCATCGACGCCCGCCGAGGGCTTGGGCCATGCGTCCGCCTGGCGGACGGCCTGGTTGTCCCGCAGGCGCCAGCGCAGCCACAGGTCGTGCACCGACCCGACGATGCCCTTGGGCAGGAAGAAGATCACGCTGGCGAGCAGGGCGCCGTAGACGAACAGCTGCCACTTCCCGAAGGCCTGCAGCAGGTTGGGAATCCAGGTCAGGATGCCAGCGCCGATCAGCGGGCCGAAGGTGGTACCGGCGCCACCCAGGATCACCATCAGCAGGAAGCGGATGGAGTCGGAGAAACTGAACGTGTCCGGGTTCACGTAGCGGTTGAGGTAGGCATAGAGCCCGCCCGCGATGCCTGCAAACACCGAGGACAGCACGAACGCCAGCACGCGTTGCCGTGTCGGGTCGATACCCAGTGCGCGCGAAGCGGTCTCCGATTGCGCGACCGCGCGCATCGCGCGGCCGATCCGCGAATGCATCAGGTTGTGATGCAGCACGAAGCCGAGGAATGCGATGACCGCGATCAGCCAGTACAGTCCGGTGGTACCCAGCGGGCCAGTGCCCAGGTCGATCCGCGGGATGTTGGAGATACCCAGCGTGCCTCCGGTCAGGGTGCGCCAGTCGATCGCCACGTTCTGCACGATCAGGCCGAAGGCGATCGTCACCACCGCCAGGTAGACGCCGCGCACCCGCACCGTCGGGTAGGACAGCGCCACGCCCGCGGCGGCCGTGACCGCGATCGCACCCATCATGGCCAGCGGAAAGCCGACACCGGTACGGGTGGCGAGGATCGCCACGGCGTAGGCCCCCAGCGCGTACAGGCCTGCCTGCCCGAGGGACACCAGACCCACCAGCCCGACCAGCAGGTTGAGCCCGAGCGCGACCAGCGCATAGATGAGGAACAGCATCACCGCGCGCAGCTGGAAGCTGTTGCTGACGAGTTCGGGAATGGCGACCAGGACGACTGCGAACAGGACAGCCGGCAGTGCTACGCCTGCCGTGAATCGGTTCGCTTTCTCATTCATACCTTGTTCACTTCACGCTGCCCGAACAGGCCGTTCGGGAACATCAACAGCAGAAGGATCATGACGCTGAAGCCGAGTACCTCGCGCAGCGCGGTGTTGCCGAAGCCCTCGATGAATCGCTCCAGCACGCCGTAGGCGAACCCCGTGATGACGATGCCTCGCGCATTCGACATGCCGGCGATGATCGCCACGAGGAATCCCTTGAGCCCCAGCAGCAGTCCCATGGTGGCCGACACCTGGATGATCGGCGCGGCGAGGATGCCGGCGAAAGCACCCAGCGCGGAGGCAGCCGCGAAGGAGATGAGCGCCATGCGACGCACGTCGATGCCCATGAGGCCTGCGGCCACCGGCTTCTGCGAGATGGCCCGCATCGCCCGGCCGAGCATCGTCGCGCGATAGAACCAGTCGAGCAGCGCGAGCAGCACGACTGCGCTCACCGGCACGAGCAGCTCGTGCGGGAAGATGCCCGCACCCGCGATCGAGATCGGCGTGTCCATGAGCGGAGACGGCAGCGAACGCGGGTCGGCGCCGAAGGTGATGGTCACGAACGCCTCGAGCATCAGGCCGATCGCGATCGTCGACAGCATCCAGCCGACCGAAGAGGGCCCGTGGTTGAGCGGGCGCACCGCGATGCGCTCGATGAGCAATCCGAACCCGGCCGAAGCGGCGATCGCGAGCGGGATGCCGATGAACAGGGGGATGCCCGCCCACATCAGCGCGACGGACAGCACCGAGCCCAGCATCAGGGTATCGCCGTGGGCGAAGTTCACCGCCCGCACGGCCGACCACATGATGTAGAAGCCGAGGGCGACGATCGCATAAAGCCCTCCGATGACGAGGCCGGAGAGCGTGTACTGGACGAGAGCGGTCATGGCGCGGGCGCGCGCGCTACCGACCAGGGCCGGAAAGGCCGGACCTGGCGGGCGGGCACGCGCGAAGCCTTACTTGCCGTACGGCGTCTGGGCGATCGGCAGGATCCGGCCGTTGTGCCACGCGGTCCAGACGTAGTTCTCCGGCAGGATCGCGTTGTGGCGATCCGGCGTGAAGGCCGGCGCATAGCGTTGCACGATGCCCTCGTGCGAGACCTTGTACATCGCGTCTCGCACGAGGGTGCGGTCGTAGGCGCCCGCGGTGCGGATCGCCTCGGCCAGGATGTACACCGCGTCATACGCATTGGCTGCACCCGAGCCGTGCTTGATGTCGTCGGGCGACTTGAGCTTGTAGCGGCTCATGATCGAATCGAGCACCCGCTTCTGCTGCGGCCGCAGGTCGCCCGCCCAGGTGAAAGTCTGCAGCACGATCATGCCATTGGCGAGCGGACCGGCGAGCTCACCCAGCGTGCCGGTGTTGCCCCAGGCCGAGACGATGCGCGCGGAATAGTTGATCCGCTGCATCGAGCGCAGGATCTGGTTGGCTTCGAGATCGCGCGAGTAGAGGATGATGGTGTCGACCTTGGCATCGCGCAGGCGGATCAGCTGGGCGGTCATGTCGCGATCGTCCCATTTGAAGACCTCGTAGCCGACGATCTTCGCGCTCTCGGCGCCGGCGCTGGCCTTGAGGTCAGGCACTGCACCCTGCCCCCAGCCGGTGTCTTCGTAGAGCACGCCGATGTTGCCAGTCTTCGTGACTTCCTTGCTCTTGCGAACCAGCGCCAGCGCCTGCCAGCGGTCGAACATCGACACCCGGAACATGAAGTTGGGCTTGCGGTCGTTCTCGGTGATACGCGTGCCCGCCGAAATCACCGCGATGTAGGGAATGCGTGCGTCATGCACCGGCTCCACCACCGCGAGTGCGACGCCAGAGTGCCAGCCACCGAACATCGCGATGCAGCCGTCGGACTCGGCGATGCGCCGGGCGTTATCGACACCGCGCGGCGGCTGGCCGGCATCGTCATAGGCGACGAAGCTCAGGCGCTGCCCCAGCACGCCACCCTTCGCATTGATCTCGGCGATCGCGACTTCAGCCCCCATGCGGATCGAGTCGGCGGCCCATGCGGTCGGACCGGTGATGGGCAACGAGGCGCCGATGCACGGCTTGTTGGCGAGTGCGGGCGCAGTGCCCAGGGCAAGCACCACGCTGGCCGAAGCCAGCAGGGCGTGGATGGACCGGAACTTCATGGACGACTCCTGACAGATCCGCGCGGGATGCACGGGAAGGAACGGGCGAAAAAGGTGATTCGCGGACTTCGGACCACAACAGCAATGTACGTGCCACGACTGAAAGGGCGTATCGAAGCCCTTTGCGCGCCATGCTGGTGCGAATGCGCATGGGCGCGCCCCGCCACGGTGCGGGCGTGCGGTTGGTTACTGCGGGCAGATCGACAGCCCGCCGTCGGCGACCAGCACCTGGCCGGTGACATAACGCGCGCCATCGGAGGCCAGGAACAGGATCACCTCGGCGATGTCCTCCGGTTCACCGACCCGTCCGAGCGGTACGCGCGCGGCCGCCTGCTCCACCCCGTCGGGCCCGAGCGAGTGCTCCGCAGAGAGTAGCTGCGCAGTGCGCACGTACCCGGGCGACACCGCGTTCACGCGCACGCCATCGGTCGCCACCTCGGCGGCGAGGCCGCGCATGAGGCCGAT
The DNA here is from genome assembly GCA_945877995.1 of Bordetella parapertussis. GTDB lineage: Bacteria > Pseudomonadota > Gammaproteobacteria > Burkholderiales > CAIKXV01 > CAIKXV01. The sequence goes on along the minus strand of CAMDXD010000164.1, from coordinate 1,974 downwards.
CACGCCGGACTTGGCCGCCGAGTAGTGCACATGCTCGGTCCATCCCCAGGCCACGCCCATCAGCGAGGTCAGGCAGACGATGGCGCCCGCGCCGCGCGCGCGCATCGCGGGCAGCGCGGCACGCGCCACGCGGAACATGCCCTTCAGGTCGATGTCGACCGTGTGGTCCCAGTGCTCGTCGGTGAGTTCGGCCAGCGGCACCTTGCGCGCGATGCCCGCATTGAGCACCAGCGCATCGATCGCGCCGCGCGCCGCGCAGACCTGCGCGATGACCGCGTCGACACGGCTGGTGTCGCGCACGTCCATGGCGATGAAGGTGGCGCTGCCGCCGCCGGCGACGATCGCCTCGGCGACCGCGCGACCTTCCGGCTCGAGGACGTCGGTGACGACCACGTGGAAGCCCGCGCGCGCGAAGGCGAGCGCGGTGGCACGACCGATGCCGATCCCGCCGCCGGTCACGAGCAGGGTAGGTGCTGCGTTCATGGTGCTGACCGCTCCGAAATGCCGAATGGGCCGGGACCTCGCAGCAAGTTTCGAACCAGCAAGTTTCCAACCAGCGCGCTTCGACTTGCGCCCTCAGCATGCAGCAGGCATGGCCAGGGTTATCGCACCTGCACCGTCCAATCCTCGATCGACAACCCGGACAGCTGCGCGAAGGCACGATCGCTCGTCACCAGGACGGCGCCGATACTCAATGCATGCGTACCGATGAGGAGATCCATGGGCGCAAGCACCCGGCTCTGGCTGTCGGCCCGGGCGCGTCCGTAGACCTCTGACGTTGCTGCGTCCCACGGCAGGACATCGACCCTGCGCAGGAACTGCCACACCGCATCGTGGAGTGCCGTGGCGCCCGGGCGCCTGGCGAGACCGAAAAGCAGTTCGCCCTGCGTGATCGCGCAGATGCACAAGGCCGTTATCGGCGCAGCCACCACGCGCTGCATCACCGCCGGATGCTTCCTGAGCAGATGGCTGACCGTGTTGGTGTCGAGCATGTAACGGGTGACCGTAGTCACCCCTGCAACCCCTCCAGCGGATCCCGGTCATGGCTCCCCTGAGCGCGCTCTGCGTCGCTCAGGAAATCCTCCGGCACATCGACCGCCTGCAACGCGCTGAAGAAGCCATCCCATGTGGTCGGCTTTCGAGACAGGATCACGTCACCGGTCTCGGGGTCCTTCCGGATGAAGACCTCGTTGGTGTCGAACCTGAAGGCCGCGGGCAGGCGTACGGCCTGGCTTCGGCCATTCATGAAGAGTCTTGCGGTCTGGGTCATCGCCGTACTCTCGGGCGCCTGTCTGATGCCTGAATTTTAGGCAATCGCGTGGCATATATCAAGGCATATCTCATCATGTTCGCGCGTGTAGATCCTAGGGAGCATATTTGCAGGCCTTGAGCACGGCACGGGTTTCCAGCTGGCGCGCCGGCGGCAGCGTGGGCGGCTGGTTGTAGGGCAGGTCAGGGCGCCACGGGTAGTCGAGGTCCGTCATGATGCAAACCCGCTATTTTGGCGACAGGTTTGCAGCTCATGTCGCTGCGGACGACACGTCAACCAGACATGTCGATGTTTTTACGTTTCGTCGACATGACGCGGACAACGCGCTCATCACGGAAACAGATGTCGGCCGTCAGGCAGCAGGGGAGCCGGTCGCCCAATTCTCGATTCGCAAGGCCGGGATCCTTGAGAAGTGGCGCGTGTTGTTCGTTACGAGCACCGCGTCGAGCGCAGGCCAGGTCCCGCGGACCAGGTAACTGACGCTGTCAGTGTCGAGCATGTACAGCAAGGTCAATCATCCCCGGACAGCACGCGGGCACGCAGCGGTTCGTTCAGCGGACGCGTGCCGCCATTGGTGAAAAGCCTTGCCGTCTTCGTGTTCATCGGACCCATCCGCACCCCCTCGGGGGTGGAGCGACTTACGGCTATACGGGTCGGCCCCGTGCGCGACAGGTTGGATGTGATCAACGCAATGATTCTCTGGG
>CAMDXD010000163.1 GCA_945877995.1 Bordetella parapertussis | reverse complement strand
CCAGGATGTTTTCTCTGCGCTGGGCAACCTGAGCTTTGCCAGCGGTAACGCGGTGCTCTCGGGTGTGACAGTCGGCACGGTGAGCAACGCCGCCGGCACGCTGTTCGTCGCCTTCAACAGCAACGCCACGCAGACGCGCGTCGACGAGTTGCTCTCCTCACTGGCTTATGCCAACACGAGCGATACACCACCCGCAAGCGTACAGATCGTCTGGACCTTCAGCGACGGCAACACTTCGGCTCAGGGCACCGGCGGCGCGCTCGCCACCAACGACAGCGCGACGGTGGCCATCACCGCCGTCAACGACGCGCCGGTGCTGGCTACACCGATCCCCGATCAGTCGGCCACTGCGGACAGCATGTTTTTATATAGCGTTCCGCCCGATACCTTCATCGACGTCGATGAAGGCGATACGCTCAGCTGGTCGGTTTCCCTGGCGGATGGCTCCTTTGCGCCCTGGCTGAGTTTCGATCCCACGACGCTATTGCTCTACGGCACGCCGGGCAACGCTGATGTGGGCAGCGTTAGCCTGCGCATCACCGTCACCGACGCGGCTGGCGCGACGGCCTCGGACACCTTTGCTCTGACCGTAGCCAACGTCAATGATGCGCCGGTGCTGGTCACGCCGATCCCCGATCAGTCGGCCACCGAAGACACACCGTTCAGCTACACCGTCCCGGCCGGCAGCTTCACCGACATCGATGCCGGCGACACGCTCACATGGTCGGCCACCCGGTCGGATGGCTCCGCGCTGCCGGCCTGGCTGACCTTCGACGCGGCGACGCGGGCGCTCAGCGGCACGCCGGGCAACGCCGATGTGGGCAGCGTGAGCCTGCGTGTCACCGTCACCGACACGGCCAGCGCGACGGCCTCGGACACCTTTGCTCTGACCGTGGCCAACGTCAATGATGCGCCGGTCGGGCAACCGCTGATCACGGGTACCCCAGCGATTGGCGAGACTTTGCAAGTCGATCTTTCGAGCATCTCCGACGACGATGGTGCCGGAGATCTCATGACCAGTCCCCGGCTCCAGTGGTTGCGCGGCGGCGTCGCGGTAGCTGGCGCGACCGGCGCCACCTATCTCGTCAGCGAGGCTGATGCCGGGCACACCCTCACAGTCAGCGTTGGTTGGACCGATGGTCGAGGCTCTCCGGAGGAACTCACCTCGCCCGCTACGGGTCCGGTGCCGGGCACTCCCGCGCCACCGCCTGCGCCCGATCTACCCGTCGGCGATACGCCCGCGACGCCTGCATCGCCCGGCGGTGATGCCCCGACGAGGCCGACCGAGCCGTTACCGGAGTCATCTCCCCCGGGGAATGGCACCAACACTGACATTAGCACCGCATCCTCCGCCCCGGTGTCTTCGGAACCGGTCGCCAAGCCTCCGACGCGAGACGGTGCTGCCTCGCGCTCCGACAACGGCAGGTCTGGATCAGTGCCCGGGCTGCTGAGCGTCGGCGTGCCGGTTGCCAATTCGCTCGTGTCGCCCCCGGTGATCGATACTCTCGGCGGGCGTTCCGAATGGGTGGATCTCCTGCGGCGGATCCGCGAGCAGGTGGTAGTCCCCGAACTAAGTTCGGCACTTTTTCTGCAGCCCGTGATGCGTCCGCTTCTGGCCGGAATGGAGGCGCCTTTAAAGAGGACGCTCGGCCCGGCCGAAGCCGCTCAGATCACCGGCCTGGTCGCGACAGCCGGCCTGGTGATCTGGGTATCGCGAAGCGCCGGTCTGACGTTTGCGTTGCTGGCCTCGGTGCCGATCTGGCGCAACCTTGACCCGTTGTATGTCCTGTCGACGGCCCCGGCTGGAAACGAGTCGCCCCCGGAGCACGACGATGACATGCCGCCAGCGGTGGTAGCGGCGGCGTGGCGGCCCGCCGGCTGCCTGATCGTCTCGATGGACGCAGCCGAACGATGACCGGCCGCGCAGCACTTGCCGGCCCCGCGTGCCCCGGAGGCGCGGCATGGTGAACGTGGCAAGCATGCTGTGGGCACGCCGTCCGAAGCTCGGTCCCGCCGTGCGCATCGGACTGGGCCTGACCGCGCTCGTCATGACGCTGCTGATCATCAGCGACCTCGTCTTCGGCGTGTTTCCGCATCCATCCGCTGTTCTTGCCGAGCAGCGCGCGCGCAGCACCGAACAGCTGGCGCGTCAGTCGATCGTGATGCTCGAGCTCGGGCAGGAGGCGTCGATCTCGCGCGTGGTCGAGCAGGCCCTTGCCCACGACGCGGATATCGTCCGGATCCGGCTCGAGCGCAGGGACCAGACGGCCGTGGTCGATCTGCGGGCGCCCGGTGTTTCGCCAGCACAGGCGCGTGACTTGAGCATGGCCTATCAGGTGCCGCTGATGACCCGCGATGACGCCTGGGGACGCCTGGCCGTCTGGCACCGTAATGGCGACGACTCACCGGTGTCTGCCTTGCTGAACAGCCCGCTGCTGCGGCTGGTCGCCGGACTCGGCATCGTCTGTTTCGTAGCCTTCGCGCTGTATCTGCGGCGGGTGTTTAGCTATCTGGACCCGTCGTCGGTCGTGCCCCAGCGCATCCGCCAGGCGTTCGACGTGCTCTCCAGCGGCATCGTGGTGGTCGATCGCAGGGCGGCGATCCTGCTGGCGAATGAACGCTTCGACATGCTTGCCGGCACGGCGCCTGGTGACACGCTGATCGGGACACAACTGCATCGACTGCAGGTGTTCGACGGGGCGCTGTCGGCTGTGCGGGAAGACGATCCATGGGTACTTGCGATGGAGAGCGGAGAGACCCTGAGCGGTACCCGGATGGACGTTCAACATGCAGATGGTTCCCGACGCCGGCTGCTCGTCAACAGCGCACCCATCAACGACGGGGATGGCCGTGCGCGCGGCTGCCTGATCAGCTTCGAGGACATCAGCTCGATTGTCGCTCTCAACGAGCAGCTCGAGCGAACCAATGCGGAACTGCTGCGCTCCCAGCGGAACATCGAAGAGATGAACGAGGAACTCACCCGGCTCGCCACCCGCGACGCGCTCACCGGGGTGTTCAACAGCCGCGCGCTGCTCGACCGCTTCGGGACCCTCTTTACCGAAGCGCGCGCCCAGGACCAGCCGCTGTGCTGCATCATGATCGATATCGATCACTTCAAGAGCTTCAACGATACGCACGGGCATGCCACCGGCGATGAAGTCCTGCGCGCGGTCACGCGTGTGCTCGCCAACGGACTGCGCGATCGGGACGTGCTCGCGCGCTACGGCGGCGAGGAGTTCTGCATCGTGCTCCCGGGCGCCGAGCTCGCAATCGCACTGGCGGTGGCCGAACACCTGCGCGCGGCGATCGAGCTGACCGCCGGTGCATCCGTGCGCGAACCGTCCGGACTCCGCGTGACCGCCAGCTTCGGGGTCAGCTCGCTCAGCGCCACCACGGGTACCTTCGAACTGCTGATGCACCGCGCGGACGAGGCGCTCTATGCGTCCAAGCAGGCTGGCCGCAACCGGGTGATATCGGCGGTCGAGCGCTGAAAGGCATACGGCGCGCGTCCCTTCGAGGTTCGCGGCATACTCTGCGCTGAAGATCCGCCGGCTCGAGGCCCTCCGCAGTGACCACGCTCCCCTTCGCAACGATCCCAGCGCTTCATGACCGCCTGGCCGATGGCCGTGCACGCATCCCGTCGCTGGTCGCCGACTCGCTCGACGCCATCTCGCGGCTGAACCCGGCGTATCGGGCCTTCTCCCACCTTTCGGACGATGCGATGGTGCAGGCCGATGCGCTGCAGGCCGCGCTCGACGCCGGGCGCAGCCGCAGTCCGCTGCACGGTTTGCCGGTTAGCGTGAAGGGCAATATCCCGGTCGCCGGCCTGCCCTGGACCGAAGGCACGCGCATCCATGCGTCGCGGACGGCAGCGCGCGATGCTGGCATCGTACAGCGGGTACGCGCGGCCGGCGGCATCGTGCTCGGCACGACCACGTTGTCCGAACTCGCGATGTACGGCGTGACCAACGCGTTCGAGCCGATGGCGCTCAACCCGTGGGATACCGCCCGCACGGCAGGGGGGTCCTCCACTGGTGCCGGGGTCGCCTGCGCACTGGGCATCACGCCGGTGAACATTGGTACCGACAGTGGCGGCTCGATCCGCAACCCCGCGTGCCATTGCGGGGTGGTCGGTTTCATGCCGCGGATCGGCGGGCTGTCGACAGAGGGCAAGGCGAACCATGCGCCCAGCCTGTCGAGCGTCGGGCTGATCGGCCGCCGCGTCATCGATGTCGAGACTGCCTGGGACGTCCTGTCCGACAGGCCCGGCACGCGCGTCGAGGCGCCGCACCGGCGCCTGCTGGTGCTGCGCGAACTCGTCGAAACGATGTGCGATGACGAGACGCTCGAACTGTTTGCCGAGGCATGCCGGCGGCTGGTGGATGCAGGCTTCGAACTCGTCGACGGCGAGGTGCCGGGATGGATGGCGGGCGAACATGCGGCCGGCGTCGTCTCGCTGTTCGAATCGGGGCAGGCGCTCGCCCACATGGACATCTCGCTGGCCAGCGACGGCATCCGGCTGCGGGCGGCCAATGCAGCCAGGCTCGACGCGTCCGTGGTGGATGCGGCACGCGCTGCCTGCGCATCCCTGCGCCGATCCCTGCCGGCTACGCTGCAATCCGCGGGCGCCAGCGCCGTCCTGACGCCGACCTGGCCGTTCGCGGCCCCGGGCCTGGACACCCAGTCGCTGGTCGTTGGCGGACGGTCGGTGCCGATCGATCCGCATCGCAATTGTTTCGTGCGTGCAGCCAATGCAGTCGATGCGTGTGCGATCTCGTTGCCGATGGGGCTCTATCCTGGTGCACGCGTGCCCGCCGGCGTGCACCTGACCGCGCCGGGCGGCCATGAGCGGACGCTGCTGGCGCTGGCACGGGCGGCAGAGGACTGCCTGCCAGGCCTGCCTCCGCTGCCGGGGGTGTGATCACGAATTGCGTCGCGGCAGTGGCGCAACGGCACGGATTTTGCAAGACTCAGGGAAAATTCCATCCATCGAGGGAGCAGCATTCGTGATCAAGTTTCCCGCAGCAACCGCCCGGACACTGGCCCTGGCCGTCGTGCTCGCACCCATTGCCGTCCAGGCAGCCCAACCCGCCGGTCAGTACCCGAACCGTCCGATCCGCATCGTGGTGCCCTATTCGGGTGGCTCGTCCGACGTCGCCGCCCGCCTGCTGGCGATCCGGCTGTCCGATACGCTGAAGCAGCCGGTGCTGGTCGACAACCGGCCAGGCGCGGACGGGCGCATCGGTACCCAGTACGTGGCCAATGCCAACCCGGATGGCCATACCCTGCTGTCCATCCTCACCACGCATGCGATCTCCGGCGCGCTGATGAAACTGCCCTACGATCCGATCAAGGATTTCGCGCCAGTGGCGGCGATGTCGGTGGCGGAACTGGGCATGGGCGTGCATCCGTCGGTGCCGGCCTCGAACCTGAAGGAGTTCATCGCCTGGGGCAAGGCGCTACCGCTGCCACTGACTTATGCCACGACCCAGATCGGCGGCAACCAGCACCTGGCCGGTGAATTGTTCACGCTGATCACCGGCGTGAAGATGACGCCCGTTCCCTACAAGGGCGGCGGTGATGCGATGGCGGCGCTGCTGGGTGGCCATGTGAACATGTACTTCGGTTCGATGGCGTCGATGAACCCGGTGTTCAAGTCGGGCAAGGTCAAGCCGGTCGCGGTCACCGGCACCGCGCGCGACCCGGAGTTCCCGAGCATGCAGACGTTCGCCGAAGGCGGCATTCCGGGCCTCGATATCCGTCTCTGGTACGGGATGCTGATGCCGGCGGCTGCACCGCGCGAGGCGGTCGACCGCATCTCGAAGCTGGTGGTGGAAAACGTGGCGACGCCGGACTTCCGTGCGGCGCTGGCCAAGCAGGGCATGAATCCGATGCCGATGGACTCAGCGCAGTTCAGCAAGTTCCTGCGCGCCGAAAGCACCCGCTACACCGATATCGTGAAGCGGGCGAACATCAAGATCGAACAGTAACGGTCAGTCGAGCGGCACGGTGCGGCCCAGGTTGCGCCGTGTGCCTTGCTGCAACGCGTGGGCTGCGAATGCGACGTCGCCGATCGCCATGCCCTGGATCAGCGCCACGATCCGGTCCGATGGGGTACGACGACCGGGCTTCGCGCCCGATAGCACCTCGCAGGCGAGCGCGTCGACGCGCGCCTGGAACGTATCGCGGGTCAGGTGCCCCTGTTTGATCCACGCACCGCCATCGCCCATCTCGGCGGCGAAGTCGAGGTCATCGACAATGAAGCGGTCGGCTTCGGCCAGCACTGGGTAGTCCACCTCGTTGTAGCTGCCCATCGAGCAGACCACAGCACCCGGCTTCAGCGTGCCGCCGAACACCAGCGGTGACGGCGACTCGGTCAACGTGACCACCAGGTCGGCGCCATCGACCGCCTTGCGGCCGTCGGGCTCGGCGCGCATCGGTACGCGTACCGTCGCCGCCTGCGCCGCGATGAAGGCGTCCATGTTCTTCGCCTGGCGCGAGTTGACCCGCAGTTCCTTCACGTCGAGGGCCTGCGCCAGCATCGGCACGATCTCGCTCGCGATACCGCCGGTGCCGAACAGCGCGATGACCAGCGGGCCGGGGTTCACCAGCGCCTGTACCGACACTGCGCCGAACGCCGCGGTGCGCAGGCGGCTCAGCCAGTGCTCGGACACCAGGCCGGAGATCTGGTAGCCCGCATGGTCGTACACCGCGCAGTAGTTGGTGTTCATCGCCGTGGGACCGGGGTGCGACAGCAGCCGGATGCCGGAGGCGTTCAAGTGGCCAACCGCGGCGGCCTTGAACTTGAACTTCGGGCCGCCGACCGACCGTGCGTCAAGCGCCATCGCGGCCGGCGAGGACAGCAGGCTGTGTCCTGCGGCCTGGTCGATCAGCGTGCGGCGCGCGAGGTCGAGGGCGATGGTCGTGTCGAGCACCGAGCGCACGTCGGCTTCGGAGAGGATGCGTAGTTCGCCCATGGTCAGGACACCTTGCGCACGATGCAGGCACACAGGCCGCCCCCGGCCGGTGCCTGGTGGACGGTGTTGGCCGATATGAAGGTGCGGGTCGAGCCGAGGATCGATCCGATGATGCCGCTCATCGCGGCACGCACATGCTTGTCCATGTCGAGGTGGCTGCTCTTCATCGTGGTGCGCACGCCGCGCACCTTGCCGTCGGGCGCCGAGCCGGCCTTGATCAGCGTCGCGACCACGCGCGCTGCATCCGCGACCTGGCCATCCGCATCGAACGTGCAGCCGGCCGCCGTGTACATATCGCGCAGGCCCTTCGCATCGAGCACGTCGCGCAGGAACCCGGTGTGCACGCTCAGGTCGCCGGTAGCACCCGTGCGGTTGGCGAGCAGCATGATCTCGACGCAATCAAGTTCCGCGCCGGAGAACACCATCGCGCGTTTCGCATACAGGCTGTGGTCGGTGTTGAAGGCCTCCTGCACGATCTTCTCGCGCGGCACTTCGCCCAGCGCCAGCCCGGCGCCGAGCGCACCGACTGCCTTGGAATGCGAGGAGGTGACACGGGTGTTACGAACCGCCCCGGCCGTGGCCGGGATGTGGCTGGTCACCGGGGTCTTCACGATCACCAGTGCGACATCGTCTGCCTTCACGCCCGCCTCGCGCATCGCGGCTTCCACCGTTTCGGCCACGATCACCGCGTGCGCCGGAGTACCGATTTCCTCTGGCCTCAGCGAGCGGCTGCGCGCGCAGCCGAAGGCGAGCGCACTGCTCTGCGCTGCCGTCGCGGACAGCGCAGTAGCATCGTCTTCCAGGTCGACGAACAGGTAGCCGAACGGCGTCATCGCGCCTTCGCAGCCGGTCGAGATCAGGAAGGTCGAGCGTTCGGCCAGCGCCTTGCCGCCATGCGCCTCGATGGCAGTGGTCAGGCTGAGCAGCGCGAACTCGCGCGAGAAGTCGTTGACGTCGGAGTTGCCCTCGGTCTTGACCAGCAGCGCGAGCTTGCGGATGCGTGCGGGTTCGAAGCGGGCGAGGTTGCGGCTGAAGTCACTGACATCGCCGGGGTTGGCGGTGTCGTAGGCGATCACATGGGCAGTCACGGTCTTCTTTCGGGTGAGGGATGGGGGCGCTGCATGGGACCTTCAGCGCCGCTGCAGCCCCACATGGCGGTGGATCGGCAGCGGCATCGACCACGCACGCCGGTTCACCTCGTCGATATAGGGCCTTACTTTAACGTAGCCGGCGTGCAGGTGTCCGATATCGGCGCGCACCAATGGCATCAGGCCCTCGATCTCCTCC
>CAMDXD010000162.1 GCA_945877995.1 Bordetella parapertussis | reverse complement strand
CTGGCGCGCGTGGTCGACGGCACCATCAACCAGAAGACGGCCAAGGACGTGTTCGCCGCGCTGTGGTCGGGCGAGGCCGCCTCCGCCGATGCCGTGATCGACAGCCGCGGGCTGCGCCAGATCTCCGATTCCGGCGCACTGGCCACGATCGTCGACGCGGTGCTGGCCGCCAATCCGAAGTCGGTCGAAGAGTTCCAGGCCGGCAAGGAAAAAGCATTCAACGCGCTGGTCGGCCAGGTGATGAAGCACAGCCGCGGCAAGGCGAACCCGCAGCAGGTCAACGACATCCTGCGCGAGAAGCTGGCCGGTTAGCCACGCTGCCGTTCCGGCAGTACCGGTTGCCACGCCCATCCCGCCGAGGCATCCTGCGCGCGCGCGCCAGCGGGTGCGGCCAACGTGGCAAGCAGCAAGTCTGTCGAAAGCAGGCGTCGTCTCTTCAGCATGTTCATCCCTCGGGCAGGTCGATCGATACGCAGGTCCAGCCTGCCTGCGAAGATGCGAGCACGGCACCGCCATGCGCGACCGCGATCGAGCGCACGATCGCCAGGCCGAGGCCTGCGCCTTCGGTGTCATGCTGGCGGGAACTGTCGCCCCGATAGAAACGGTCGAACATCCGTGCCAGCACTTCCGGCGGTACCGTCTCGCCCTGGTTGCATACTGAAAGGCGCACCCGCGCTGCGCCGCCCGCGGGCGCCTGCGGTGCGGGCGCGAGGGTCACGCTCACCGCGCTGCCGGGCGTCGCATGGCGGATCGCGTTGGACACGAGGTTGGCCAGCGCGCGCACCAGCAGCGAGCGGTCGCCGCGCAGGGTCGCAGCGCCCTCGATGACCAGCGCGAGTCGCCGCTCCTGCGCGAGTGCGTCGTAGAACGAAAGCACCTGCTGCGCCATGTCCTGCAGGTCCAGCGCATCGCGCACCGGCTGCGCCAGTCCATGCTCCGACTTGGCGAGGAACAGCATGTCGGACACCATCCGCGCCAGCCGTTCCAGTTCCTCGGAATTGTTCGCCAGCACTTCGCGGTAGTCGTCGGCACTGCGCGCCCGGGACAGTCCGACCTGGGTCTGCGTCATCAGGTTGCTGAGCGGCGTGCGCAGCTCATGCGCAAGGTCACTCGACAGTTCGCTCAGGCGGCGGAAAGAATCCTCGAGCCGGGCGAGCATCTCGTTCAGCGTGCGCGCGAGGTCGGCGACCTCGACCGGAAGGTCGCCCGAGGTCAGGCGCCGATCGAGTCGTGAAGCGGTGACCCCTTCGGCCTCGCGTCCCAGCCGGCGCAGTGGCGACAGGCCGCTGCGCGCGGCGACCCAGCCGAGCAGACCAGTGGCAAACAGCGCGATCGCCACGAACGTCCACAGCGTCTCCCGGAACGACTGCATGTAGTGGTCGTGGTGTGCGGTATCGACGCCGATGGTCACGCGGAACCTGCGCTGGTCGGGCAGCCCGCTGGGCAGTTCGCGCGACAGCCCGCGAAAGGTGCGCCCGTCATGCGTCCACTGGACCGGCAGGGCCGTGCCATGGTCGGCATGGCCGGGCGCCGACGGGTCATGGGGATGTGTATGCGCATGCACATGCACGGGTGCGGCGGGCTGCGGCGTGCTGTCCGGTCCCGCCGGAGCCGCCGCCGGTGCCGTCCGGGCCGCCGGCGAGCTGAACCAGATGCGCGCCTCGCCGTCCTCGATGCGCACGGCAAGGCTGTCATGCCCGACCAGCATCGAGCCGAACAGTGCATCGAGCCGCTCCAGGTCGGCCGGCCTTCGCACCGAGGCGAGCAGCGACGCGCTGGTGGTGAACTTGCCCTCGGCCAGGTCGTGGTCCAGTTCGACGAAGTGGCGCTCGACCGATGCGCCTATCAGTTGCCCGAGCGCGATCAGTACCGCGGTCGAGCCGGCCACGAACAGCAGCGTGATGCGCAGCGTGAGCGACAGCGACGCGGGTGCCTGCGCGATGCGCGGCGGGGCCGTGCGCGGTGATTCCATCCGGTTCAGGATCCGTCCTCGAGCACATAGCCCATGCCACGCAGCGTGCGGATGAGCTTCGGCTCGTAGGCGTCGTCGATCTTCGCGCGCAGGCGGCGGATCGCCACCTCCACCACGTTCGTGTCGCTGTCGAAGTTCATGTCCCACACCTGGGATGCGATCAGCGACCGGGGTAGCACTTCGCCGCGCCGGCGCATCAGCAGCTCGAGCAGCGCGAACTCCTTGCCGGTGAGCTCGATGCGTTGCCCGGCCCGTACCGCCCGGCGCCGGATCAGGTCGAGTTCGAGGTCTGCCACCCGCAGGCTGGTGGCCTCGATCATCGGCGTGCGCCGGCGCAGCAGGGTGCGCACCCGCGCCAGCAGTTCGGTGAAGGCGAACGGCTTGACCAGGTAGTCGTCGGCACCGAGCTCCAGGCCGCGCACCCGGTCCTCGACTTCATCGCGCGCCGTGAGGAACAGGACTGGCAACTGCTGCCCCGCCTCGCGCAGCGTCTTCACCAGCGTCCAGCCGTCAAGGCGCGGCAGCATCACGTCGACGATCGCCAGGTCAAACGCCTCCGCCAGCAGCAGGTGCAGTCCGTCCGCGCCATCGCGCGCCACCTCTGCGGCGAAGCCGGCTTCGCGCAGGCCCTGCCGCAGGTAGTCGCCCGTGCGCGCTTCGTCCTCGACGATCAGGATCTTCACTGGCGCTGGCCTGTCACGTCCTGGGTCTCCGTGGTGTGCCGCAAGGCATTGCATCCTCGATTGCCTGCCAGCGCATCCGTGGCTGGCTCCGTCGCGCTTCTGCGTTCCGATTCTGCCGCAGCGCGCGGTGTGAACGAGGCCTGCCGGCACAGATTACGCTTTTGTAATCGGCAGGTCATCGGCGGGCCGGCAGGCTTGGCGCATCCTCCTGGTCCATGAACGTTCTTCCGATCGCCGCACTCGTGGTTGCCCTGTCCGCCGCCGCTGGCAGCACCCTGCCTGCCGCCGCCCAGGGCGTCGGTACGCTGCGCGCTGCGGTCGATCGCGCCGCGAAACACGACCCGGGGCTGCGCACGCTGGACGCGCGCACCGGTGAAGTCGACGCGAGCCGTGTCGCGGCAGCAGCACTGTTCCCGGGCGCGCCGGTGGTCGGTGCCAGCCTGCGCCGCGATCGACCCGACCGCGACCTCGGACGCAACGAAATCGAGTTCGAAGTGGGGGTGCCGCTCTGGCTGCCCGGACAGCGCGCGCTGCGTCAGCAACTGGCTGGCGACGAGGGCATCGGGCGCGACGCGGCCGTGGCCGATGCCCGGCTGCAGGTCGCCGGACGGGTCCGTGAAGCATTGTGGATCCTGGCATTCGCGCGCCTCGATGAAGCGGCGGCGCGACGGCGGATTGCCACTGCCGACCGCCTGGTGGCCGATGTCGAGCGGCGCGTCACGGCCGGGGTTCTTGCGCGCACCGACCTGCTGCTTGCGCGCGCCGAAGCGGCGGGCACGCGCAGCCTGCTGATCGAAGCGGGTTCCCGCGTCGAACAGGCGCTGCATGCATGGCGCGCACTCACCGGCGACGGCGTGTTGCCGGCATCGTGGATCGAGGTCGATGCCCGGTCCGCTGCCGGGACGAGGGACGGGTCGACGGCCGCGCTCGAGCCGGGGCTCGACCCGCGGATCGCCTCGCATCCATCCATGATGGCCGCGCTGGGCGAGGTCGACCTCGCCCGGTCCCGGCTGAAGCTCGCCAGCGAGTCCACCCGCGACGCGCCGGAAATCGGGCTGCAGCACCGCAGCGATCGCGATGTATCCGGTGCCGACTATCGCAACTCGGTTCGCGTCGCCTTGCGTGTGCCGTTGGCGACCGACGCACGCAACCAGCCGCGTATCGCGGCTGCGAACACCGAGCGCGTGCGCGCCGAGAGTGGGCTGCTGCAGCTCCAGCGGCGGATCGAGTCCGATCGGGCGCGTGCCGCGTCGGAACTCGACGCAGCCCGCGCACAGGAAACCAATGCCCGCGAGCGGGTGCGCGATGCAGGCGAGCATCTGGCGCTGGTGCGCCGCGCGTTCGACCTGGGCGAACAGCCGCTGGTGTCGATGCTGCGTGCGCTGGCACTCGCCGACGAGGCGCAGGCCGACCTCGATCGGCAGGTCGCCGCGCGCGACCGCGCGATCGCGCGGATCAACCAGGCTGCGGGAGTGCTGCCATGAGTCGTACAACGTTGGCCGCGATGCTGGTGGCGGTGCTGGTGCAGTTCGTGCAATTGATGGGGATGGCGGGTACCTCCGTTGCCCGGGCGCACTCCGAGGCCGCACCTGCAGCGGCTGTTCCGGGTGCGGCGTCGGTGCTCGAACCGAGAGTGGAGGTCGCCTCGGCCGATGTCGAGTTGCTGGGCATCGTGGAAGGCCTGCGCCTGACCGTCTACCTTGACCGATATGCCACCAATGCGCCGATCGACGGCGCCAGGCTTTCGCTGGAACGTAACGGCGAAACGTTCGACGCGCAGCCGGCTGGCGCGGGTGCATACCGGTTCGAACTGCCCTGGCTGTCGACACCCGGCAGCCATGCCCTGCTGTTCACGGTGATCGCCGCTGACCTGTCCGACCTGCTCACGGCCACACTCGACATCCCGGGGCCGGCCGGGGCGGCCGGCGCGGTCGATGGTGAGCCGCACATGCACCTGCTTTCATGGACCGGCCTGAAGACGCGGCACTGGATCGCGGCAGCCCTGGGCACGTTCGCGCTGGTCGCCTTTGCCGTGATCGGCTGGTCGGTACGCCGCCGTCGCCGGTCGCGCACCCTGGCCGCGGCGCTGCTGCTGGGTGCCAGCGCGCTGGTCGCCATCGACCGTCCGGCCCATGCACATGAATCGGCGCCGGCGCCTGCTGCGGGCAGCCCGAAGCAGCCCTCGCGCCTGCCCGATGGCAGCGTGTTCGTGCCGATGCCGGCGCAACGGGCGATCGGCCTGCGCACGCATCCCGGCGCAGGCACCACTGTGCCGCTGTCGGTCGAACTCGCGGGAACGGTGGTGGCCGATCCGGCGGCCAGCGGTCTCGTACAGGCGCCGGTCGCAGGGCGCATCGAGCCCGGCCCGGCCGGACTGCCTCATGCCGGCCAGCGCGTCGTACGCGGTGCGGTGCTGGCCTGGCTGGTGCCCACCGTGGGTGTCGTCGAGCGCTCTTCGCGCCAGGCCGACCTGGCCGAACTCGATGCCCGCATCGAGATCGCCCGCGCACGCAGCGCGCGCTACGAACAGCTCGCAGGGAGCATCCCGCAGCGTGACATCGATGCCGCGCGCACCGAGGCGGGGTCCCTGGTTCAGCGGCGCAGTGCGATGGCGGCCGGGCTGTCCGGACGCATCGCGCTGGTGGCACCAGTCTCGGGGGTGGTGGCGACCACCAATGGCGCCAGCGGGCAGGTGGTCGATGCGCGCGACCTGCTGTTCCGCATCGTCGATCCGGCACGGCTGATGGTGGAGGCGCTCGGCTACGATGCCTCCCTCGCCGCCGGCGTGACCGGAGGCAGTGCCGTGGCTGCGGATGGCCGTACCGTCCCGCTTGCCTGGGTCGGTGCCGCCGGGCAGTTGCGCGAAAGGGTGCTGCCGATGCTGTTCCGCGTCGGTGCAGGAGCGCCACCGCTGGTGGTCGGCGAGCGGCTGCGCGTGATCGCCACCACGCGTGGCACGCGCACCGGCATCGTGCTGCCGGCAGCCAGCGTGGTGCGCGCCGCCAATGGCGAGACCGTGGTCTGGGTGCAGGCATCGGCGGAACGGTTCGTGCCGGCGCGGGTGTCGGCACAGGCCCTCGATGGCGCACGCGTGGTCGTCACCGACGGCCTGCAGGCCGACCAGCGGATCGTGACCGATTCCGCCAGCCTGCTCGCGCAGATCCGCTGACCGGCCGCCCATGTTCGACGCCCTGATCCAGGCCAGCCTGCGCCAGCGCCTGTTCGTGCTGGTGTTCGCGCTGGTGCTGACGGTGGCCGGCCTGCTGTCGCTGAACAGCCTGCCGGTGGACGTGTTCCCCGATCTCAACCGGCCGACCGTGACGCTGATGACCGAAGCCGAGGGCATGGCCCCGGAGGAAGTCGAGCAGCGCGTCACCTTCCCGCTCGAGACCGCGTTCGGCGGCCTGCCCGGCGTGCTGCGCGTGCGTTCGGTGTCCAGCGCCGGGCTGTCGATCGTCTATGTCGAGTTCGACTGGGGTACCGATATCTACCGCAACCGGCAACTGGTGGCCGAGCGGCTGGGTACTGTCGCCAGCCAGCTGCCGCCACGCGTGGTGCCGATGCTCGGGCCGGTCGCCTCGATCATGGGGCAGGTGATGCTGGTCGCGCTGCAGGGCGAGCCCGGCAAGGCCGATGCGATGCAGGTGCGGGAGACCGCCGACTGGGTCGTCCGCCCGCGGCTGCTCACCATACCGGGGGTCGCACAGGTGATCGCGATCGGCGGCGAGGTGCGCCAGTACCGGATCGTTCCAGACGTGCGCCGGATGCGCGACCTGGGCGTGACGCTGGCGGACATCGAGGATGCCGCGCGCGGCTTCGCGACCAACACCAGCGGTGGCTTCGTCGATCGCGGCGCGCGCGAGGTGATGCTGCGCAACGTCACCCGCACCACGTCGCTGGAAGACCTGGCCGCGCTCCCGCTGCGGGTGCGCAACGGCACGCCGGTGCTGCTGCGCCAGGTCGCCGAGGTCACCTTTGCACCGCGCACCAAGCGCGGCGACGCCGGCTACGGCGGTGAACCGGCGGTCATCCTGTCGGTCGAGAAGCAGCCCCAGGTGGACACTGTGCGCCTGACCGAGGATGTCGAACGCGCCCTGGCGGAGCTCGGGCGGTCGCTGCCGGCCGGCGTGCAGGTGAAGAGCGTGCTGTTCCGGCAGGCCGATTTCATCGAGCGTGCAATCGGCAACGTCGAGCGCGTGCTGGTCGAGGCGGCGCTGGCGGTGCTGATCGTGCTGTTCGCGTTCCTGCTCAACGTGCGCACCACCGCCATTTCCCTGGTGGCGATCCCGTTGTCGCTGCTGGTCACCGTGCTGGTGTTCCAGGCGCTCGGCCTTTCGATCAACACGATGACCCTGGGTGGCATCGCGATCGCGATCGGCGAGCTGGTCGACGACGCGATCGTCGACGTCGAGAACGTGTTGCGCCGGCTGCGCGAGAACCGCGCGCTTGCCAGCCCGCTGCCGGCGCTGCAGGTGGTTGCATCCGCATCGGTCGAGATCCGTTCCTCGATCGTCTATGCGACGGCCATCGTCGTGCTGGTGTTCCTGCCGCTGTTCGCGCTGTCGGGCATCGAGGGCCGGCTGTTCACGCCGCTGGGCATCGCCTATGTGATGTCCATCCTGGCCAGCCTGCTGGTCGCGGTGACGGTGACGCCGGTGCTCTGCTACCTGCTGCTCGCGCGCGGCTCGTTGCTCGATTCGGGTGAGCCGGGGACGGACCGCAGCGCGTCCCGCGCTGCGGCACCGGTCTTGCTCGATCGCGGTGACAGCGCGCTGGTGCGCCGGCTGAAGGCCTGGGACCGCCGTGCGCTCGACTGGTCGTTCGACCGGCCAGTGCCGGTGCTGGCGATCACCGCCGTGCTGGTGCTGGCGGCCGCGTCCAGCGTGCCATGGTTCGCCCGCTCGTTCCTGCCACAGTTCAACGAGGGCACGCTGACCATCAACCTGCTGCTCGATCCCGGGACCTCGCTGGTGGAATCGAATCGCGTCGGTGCGCTCGCCGAACGCCTGCTGCTGCAGGTGCCGGAAGTGCGGCAGGTCGGGCGTCGCACCGGGCGCGCTGAACTCGACGAGCATGCCGAAGGCGTGCATTCGTCGGAGATCGAAGTGGACCTCGATCCGTCATCGCGCAGCCGCGCGCAAGTGCTGGCAGACATCCGCGGCCGCCTCGCGGTACTGCCGGTGGCCGCCAACATCGGGCAGCCGATCTCGCACCGGCTCGACCACCTGCTGTCGGGCATCCGGGCGGAGGTCGCGGTGAAGATCTTCGGCGACGACCTCGACACGCTCAACGCGCTGGCCGCGCAGGTACAGGCCCGGCTGTCGACGGTACCCGGCCTGGTCGACCTGCAGACCGAGAAGCAGGTGCGCGTACCGCAGCAGCGCGTGCGCATCGACCCGCAGCGGGCCGCCGCCTACGGCATCGCGCCGGCGGAGGTTGCGCGCGCGCTGCAGGTGATGACCAATGGTGAGGTGTTGTCGCAGGTCAACGACGGCGTGCGCCGCTTCGATGTCGTGCTGCGGCTGGCCGACAGCGATCGCACGCTCGAGGGCCTGGGGTTACTGCCGGTGCAGACGCCTTCCGGGCCGGTGCCGCTCGATCGCCTCGCCACCATCGAGGACGGCGACGGGCCCAACCAGGTCGG
>CAMDXD010000161.1 GCA_945877995.1 Bordetella parapertussis | reverse complement strand
AGACGCCGGCATGCACGCGGCGCACGTACTCGCAGCCGGTGACCACCGCGACGCGCAGGATCACCAGTTCGCGCAGGAAGCCGTCGAGTTCGGTGTCCCAGCGCAGCGAGGAGTTCTGCTCGTACCAGGCCATCGCCGCCGCCGGGCTGTGCAGCATCAGCCGGTAGATCATCGACAGGGTGCCACGGCGCCCACCGCGGATCTTCGCGATCGGATCGGCGAGTTCCGGGTGTTCGTGTTCCTCGATCAGGCTGACCCGTGCCATGGATGTCTTTCGGGCTGGAAGGGATGCAGGGTTGGACAGCAGGGTTCGCTATTATGCAGGTCGATCCCGTCCGACAGAGAACCCAGACCATGAAACCCTGCCGCGGTCCCGACGACCACCCGACCCGCCCGATGCAGCCGATGCCGGCCGGCGCCTGCGACACCCACTGCCATGTGTTCGGCCCGTACGCCCGTTTCCCCCTGTCGCCCACGCGCAGCTTCACCCCGCCCGAGATCCCGTTCGAGCGCCTCCGCGGGCTGCACGACTTCCTGGGCATCGAGCGCTCGGTGCTGGTGCAGGCGAGTTGCCACGGCAGCGACAACGGCGCGATGCTCGATGCGATCGCGCGCAGCGGTGGCCGTTACCGCGGCGTCGCGATCGTCGCGCCCGACACGACCGATGCCGACCTCGCCGCGCTGCATGCCGGGGGCATCCGCGGCGTGCGCTTCAACTTCGTCGCCCACCTCGGTGGTGCGCCCGACCTGGGCTTTTTCTGGAAGACGCTGGAGCGCATCGCCCCGCTCGGCTGGCATGTGCAGATCCATCTCGACGCGGTGGACATCCCGAAGCATGCCGACCTGTTCGCGAAGATCGCCATCCCCTTCGTGATCGACCACATGGGCCGGGTGAAGGCGTCTGACGGCATCGACCATCCGGTGTTCCGGCAACTCGCCAGCCTGCTCGCCACGAACCCGCTGGCCTGGGTCAAGGTGTCGGGATCGGAGCGGGTGTCGACCGCGGGCCTGCCGTTCCACGATGCGACGCCGTTCGTGCGCGCGCTCTACGCGGCAGCACCCTCGCGCACGCTGTGGGGCACCGACTTTCCGCATCCGAACCTCGCCGGCGACATGCCGAACGATGGCGGGCTGGTCGACCTGTTCATGCACAACTTCCCGGACCTGGCGGACCGCCAGCGCATCATGGTCGACAACCCGGCGCAGCTCTACTGGGCCGACTGACCGCCGCGCTTCAGCCGGCTGCGAGCATCGGCTGCAGGAAGGTCCAGCCGAGGCCCGCCAGCCCGCAGCCCGCGAGCACCCGCATGACGTCCGCCTTGTAGCGGAACAGCGCGATGAAGGCCACCACGCCGATCGCCAGGGCGGCCCATTCGAACGTCCCGGAAAACGGCGCGACTGCCGAGGCAGCCGGCCAGAGCACATGCCATGCGAAGAACAGCGCGAGGTTGAGGATCACGCCGACCACTGCCGCGGTGATCCCGGTCAGCGGCGCGGTGAAGTTCAGGTTGCCGTGGGTCGACTCGACCAGCGGCCCCCCGCCGAGGATGAACACGAAGCTCGGCAGGAAGGTGAACCAGGTGACCACCACCGCCGCGAGGGCACCGGAGAGAAACAGCATGTCGGGACCGAAGATCTCCTTCGTCCAGCCGCCGATGAAGCCGACGAACGCAACCACGATGATCAACGGACCGGGCGTGGACTCGCCGAGCGCAAGTCCATCGATCATCTGCGTGGCGGTGAGCCACTCGAAGTGGGCCACCGCGCCCTGGTACACGTACGGAAGCACTGCATAGGCGCCGCCGAAGGTGAGCAGTGCCGCCTTGGTGAAGAACCAGCCCATCTGGGTCAGCGTGCCTTCCCAGCCGAACTGCAGCAGCAGGAAGCCGAGGCTTGCGCCCCACAGCAGGCCGCCGGCCACCAGCACGCGCGACAGGCGGGCCCAGGTGAACAGGGCATGCGCGGGTGTCGGCGTATCGTCGTCGATCACGGCGGGGCCGTAGGACTTGCCGGCTGCACCATGTCCGCCACCGGGGGAGAACGCGGCAGGACGAAGCCGGCCGCCCAGGAAGCCGAGCAGCGCCGCCGCGATCACGATTGCCGGAAACGGCAGGCCGAACACGAAGATCGCGATGAAGGCCGCTGCCGCGATGGCCAGCAGGTAGCCGTTCTTCAGTGTGCGTGAGCCGATGCGCCACGCAGCGAAGACCACGATCGCGGTCACTGCGGGCTTGATGCCGTACAGCACGCCCGACACGACCGCGAGGTCGCCGAACGCGATGTAGATCCACGACAGCGCGACCAGGATCAACAGCGAGGGCAGGACGAACAGTCCGCCGGCGATGAGCCCGCCCCAGGTGCGATGGAGCAGCCAGCCGATGTAGGTGGCCAGTTGCTGGGCCTCCGGCCCGGGCAGCATCATGCAGTAGTTGAGCGCATGGAGAAATCGCTGTTCCGATATCCAGCGGCGCCGCTCGACCAGTTCCTGGTGCATCACCGCGATCTGTCCGGCCGGCCCGCCGAAGCTGATGAAGCCGAGCTTGAGCCAGAAGCGGAACGCCTCGACCAGCGTCGGTGCGGCAGGCGCCTGGTCCGGCAGCGGCGAGCCGCTCACCGGAACGCCTCGATCCGCCAGGCGCGCGGGTCATCCAGGCCCGTCCGGCAGGCCGCGTAGAGCGCGTCGTACAGGATCATCGCGCGCTCGAGCATCTCGAGGTCGTCCGGGAACAGCTGCGACAGCCCGGTCGACATCGCGTGCAAGCCGGCTGCCTCGGCGGCACCTTCGGGATGCCCGGTGTCAGCCGCGCGCACGATCGTCGCCAGGCGCGCCAGCGCCGGATCGTCTCCCAGTCCGAAGTGCTCGACGAATGCATCGAAGCTGCAGCGCTCGCCATGGTGGCCGAACGCGGCACCGGCGACGTCATAGGGCGTCGCCAACTGCGCCAGCGCCACGTCCTGCACGTCCTGCACTTCGACATAGAGGAACCCTGCGCCCGGGTCGACGAAACGCCGGATCAGCCATGGGCAGGCGATGCGGTCGATCTTCGGGCGGGCGCGGGTGACCCAGCGCGTGCCGGCCCCTGCCGGCTTGGGCACGACCGGGCCACTGGCCTCGCGCCACCCCTCGAGGCCGTGATCCAGGAAGCGTGCCTTCCAGCCCGCTTCGCGCAGGGCCTGCGCCACGCCCTGGCTGACCTGATGCCCGTGCACGCAGTAGACCACGACATCAGCCGCCGGCGGCAACGCCGACATCCAGCGGGAGACGTCGGCCGGATCGCGGCAGAGTGCACCCGCCATCAGGTCCGGCGCGTCGGCGAACACGGGCGCCCTTCGTACATCGATGACGAGCGGCCGAGTGCCAGGCTGCGCTGCCTGGAGGGCGGCAAGGAGGGCGGCAGGTGAAACGGAGTTTTCCATGGCGGTTCCTTCGCGCAGGAAACAGCACGAAGGCAGCGCTTGGACATCCGGCGTTCAGGACGTCTGGTGATCGGGGAGACTGCCGATGCCCCCGAGGACTACACACCCGAGTCTAGGACGGCCCCCGATGCGAGTCAACGCGCAGGCCCGCGCGTACAGGTCCATCCGTCAATCGGCCTTGATGCCCACGCTGCGGATCACCTTCGCCCACTTCGCGACCTCGGCGCGGATGAACGCGGCGGCGGCCTCCGGGGTCGACCCTTCCGCGACGGCTGCATCCGCGGCGAGACGGTCGCGATAGGGCGCACTCGCCACCACACCGTTGATCGCGACGTTGAGCCGGTCGATCACGGTCTTCGGCGTGCCGCGCGGGGCCACCACTGCGTACCAGATCGTCGCTTCGAAGCCGGGGAATCCGGACTCGGCGATTGTCGGCACGTCGGGTATCGCCGGGGAGCGCTTCACACTGGACACGGCCAGCAGCCGGATGCGGCCGGCCTTCGCCATCGGGATCAGCGTCGGCGGCGGCGTCACCATCGCATCGACCTCGCGCGCGACGAGCGCGGCCAGGCCCGGTCCGCCTCCGGAGAAGGGCACGTGGACGATGTCGATGCCGGCGGCGCTGCGGAACATCTCGGCCATCAGGTGGTTGCCGCTGCCCACGCCCGAGGTGCCGTAGTTGAGCTTGCCCGGGCTCGCCTTAGCCAGCGCGATGAACTCCTTCAGTGTCGCGGCCTGCACCCCGGCATGGACGGCGAGCGCCGAGGGCGATTTCGCGACCATCGAGATCGGCGTGAAATCCTTCTCGGGGTCGTACGGCAGCTTGCCGGCGTACATGGTCACGTTGATCGCCAGCGTCGGCGTCGCCCCCATCAGCAGCGTGTATCCGTCGGGGGCGGCCTTGGCCACCAGGGCCGCGCCGACGATGCCGTTGGCGCCGGGCCGGTTGTCGACCAGCACCGGCTGGCCGATCGAATCGGACAGCCGCTGCCCGATCACGCGCGTGTAGGCATCGAGCGATCCGCCGGGCGGCACCGGCACCACCAGCCGCAGCGGCTTGTCCGGCCAGGCCTGCGCCTGTGCCGGTGCCGGGGACGCCCCTGCCGGCAGCGCGCACAGCACCGGCAGCAGCAGCCCGATCTTGCGTGCCCTGGCCGTCCTCACGCCGCTTTCTCGCGAACGATCAGCGAGCCATGGCGATGCACCTCGGCTACCTGCCCGGGCAGCAGCAGCGTGGTGGAATCGAGCTGGGCGATCACCGCCGGCCCGTCGACGAACAAACCGGCACCCAGCTTCGAGCGGTCGTAGACCGGGACCTCTTCACGGCCTTGCGCGAAATGGATCGGCTGCATGCCGACCACGGCGTCCGACGGCCTGCCGCCGGCGGCGAGTTCATGCAGCTTCACCGACGGCAGCATGCCGATGGCATCGACGCGCAGCGTGACGATCTCGACCGGCATGCCGCGCAGCGCGAAGCTGTAGATGCGCTCGTGCGCCTGGTGGAAGCCCTCGAGCAGTGCGGCCAGCGCCGCGTCGTCGACGCCGCCGCTCCAGGGCACGTCGAGTTCGAAGCCCTGGTCCTTGTAGCGCAGGCTGGCCTGGCGCAGCAGCACGCGCGAGCCCTCAGGTACCGCCTCGCCGTCCAGCCAGCCGACCGCATCCGCGGTCAGTTCATCGAAGGTCGCAGCCAGCTGCGGCATGTCGTAGTGGCCGGCCCGCTGCATGCAGGTACGCGCGAACTCGGCACGCAGGTTCGACACCAGCAGGCCCAGCGCGGACAGCACGCCCGGCGACGGCGGCACCAGCGTCGTGCGGCAGCCGACCAGCCGGGCCAGCGATCCGCCGTGCAACGGCCCGGCCCCGCCGAAGGGCACGAACACCAGGTCGCCCGGGTCTACGCCACGCTCGACCGACACCACGCGCATCGCGCCGACCATGTTGTTGTCGAGCACTTCGAGGATGCCGCGTGCCGCGGCCTCGAGCCCGAGCCCGAGCGGCCGCGCGACATGGTCGAGGATGGACCTGCGCGCTGCTTCGACATCGAGACGGAAGGCACCGCCGAGCAGGTACGGCGGCAGGTGGCCGAGCGCCACGTGCGCGTCGGTGACGGTCGGCTGCATGCCACCCCGGCCGTAGCACACTGGCCCCGGCATCGCGCCCGCGCTCTCCGGGCCGACTGCGAGCGTCCCGGCCGAGGTCACGCGTGCGATCGAGCCGCCGCCGGCACCGATGGTCATGATGTCCACCATCGGCAGTCCGACGCGCCAGCCACCGATCGCACCGGTGGTGGTCAGGCGCGGAATCCCGCCCTGGATCAGCGCGATATCGGCCGACGTGCCACCGATGTCGTTCGTGAGCAGATCGTGGAAGCCGGCGCTGGCGCCAATGAACGCCGCGCCCACCGCGCCCGCCGCCGGACCGGACAGCGCCGTCTCGACCGGCCGCCGCCGCGCATTGGCGGTGCTGGTCACGCCGCCGCTTGACTTCATCAGCAGCAGCGGCGCGCAGATGCCGCTGGCCTCGGTGCGCCGCTCGAGCCGCTCGACATAGGTGGACACCGCGGGCATCACGTAGGCATTGAGCAGCGTCGTCACGCAGCGCTCGTACTCGCGGAACACCGGCAGCACTTCACTCGATACCGAGACCAGCGCATCGGGCAGTTCCCCGGCAACCAGTTCGGCCACGCGCTTCTCGTGTGCCGGGTTCGCATAGCTGTGCAGCAGCACGATCGCCACCGTGCCGATGCCCTCGCCCGCGATCGCGCGTGCCGCGGCACGTACCCCGGCCTCGTCCAGCGGCTCGACCTCCGCGCCGGCTGCATCCATGCGCCCGTCGACCTCGAAGATGTGCTGCGGCGGCACCGGCCGCGGCGGCTTCACCCAGGTGAACAGGTTGGACTTGCGCGGGATGTCGTGGCGGCCGATCTCGAGGATGTGCCGGAAGCCCCGCGTCACCAGGACGGCCACCAGCGCGCCCTTGCGCTCGAGGATCAGGTTGGTCGCGACGGTCGTGCCATGCAGCACGCGCGCGACCGCGCTGCCGTCGATGCCGCCTGCCGCAAGACCGTCGGCGATGCCCTGGCCGAAGCCGCGCGACGGGTCATCGGGCGTCGATGCGGTCTTGGTGACCCAGAGCCGGCCATCGGCGGCATCGAGCAGCGCGACATCGGTGAACGTGCCGCCGGTATCCACACCGATCAGCGTGCCTGCCTGCGTCATTCGAGCGAATCCCGGTAGGTGTGGCGATGGAACAAGGCGGTGGCCGGCCGGTCGGTACGGTGCCGCGCGGTCGCGGCCTCGTCGACCGATCGCCCGTCGGCGGCGAATACCACGCCGTAGTCGTCGAGCGCGCTGCGCATGCTCACGTGGCCGCCGAGCACGTCGGCCAGCACGCGCTCCGGCTCACGATCGTACGGATGGCCCCAGCCACCGCCACCGCCGGTCTCGATGCGCACGACATCGCCCCGGTGCAGCACATGCGAATCCGACAGCGGCGGCAACACGCGCTCGTCGGTACGTCCCGGGTTGACCACGCAGCGCCCGGAACCGGCGCAGCGGCCACCGTTGACGCCCCAGGGCGGGTTGGCATCGCCTTCGATGCGCACCGACACCGTGACCTGGTCGCAGAGGATCTCCATCTCGCGCACCACCCCGCAGCCGCCGCGCCAGCGCCCCGGCCCGCCAGTATCCTGGTTCAGGCCGTAGTGGCGCACCCGCAACGGGTACGACGCCTCGACGAACTCCGCCGGATAGTTCTCTTGCGCGACGAGGTAGATCGCATCATGGCCGTCGGCGGTGGCGCGTGCGCCATAGCCGACCGCGACGCCGTCGGACATCAGGAAGCGCTGGCCGGCCACGTCGAGCCCGCGCACCGTCCAGATCACGTAGCCGGTATGTGCGGCGGGCATCCGGCCACCGGTGGCCACGCCGAGCAGGCCGAGGTAGGCACCGAGGTTACGCATCTTGGTGATGCTGCGCTGGCCCAGCGGCGCCGGGAAGGTCGGCTGCAGGATGGAACCGGCCCGTACCTTCAGTTCGTCGAACAAGGCCTCGCCACCGGCGTTGAGCGTGTATTCCTTGCTGTCGCCGAGCAGGAACGAGCCGAAGGTCATGCCCGGTTCGGTCAGGCTCATCATGTAGTTGACCGGCCCGCGTACCTGGTCGTCGGAACCGGTGGCATCGAGGCAGATACGCTCCGGCGTGACCTGGAGCGTCCAGCGCAGGCGGATCGGCCCGCTGCCATGGCCGTCGGAATCGACGGTGTCGGTGAATCGGTATGTGCCATCGGGCACCAGCGCCCGGAAGCGCTGCCGCAGCACGTCGCGCACGCGCACGATCAGCTCGTCGAACACTGCCTCGACACGGGGAGCACCGAACCGCGCGACGAGCTGGCCGAGGCGTTTCTCGCCGAGCCGGACCGCGGCGATCAGCGCGCGCATGTCGCCACCGACCGCTTCCGGGAAGCGCGAGTTGCGCAGGAACAGCCGCAGCAGCTCGTCGTTCATCCGGCCCTCGGCGGCGAGCCGCACCGGCGGCACGATGATGCCTTCCTGGAAGATCTCGGTGCAGGCCGGCGAGATCGAACCGGCATGCATGCCGCCGATGTCGCTGAAGTGCGCCCAGGCCTGCGCCCAGGCGACCAGCCTGCCTTCATGGAACACCGGTGCGGCCAACACCTGGTCGGGCGAATGCGACACCGCCCCGCGCGCCGCATAGCAGTCGTTGTACCAGTAAAGATCGCCGGCCTTCACCGTGTCGGCTGGATACTGCTCGAGGATCGGGCCGATCAGGTCGGACGAACCGGGGCGCGACTTGCCGGCGATGAACCGGCCACGGGCATCGAACAGGCCGGCGTAGAAATCCTTCTTCTCGCGGATGAAGGCGGACATCGCGGTGCGCTCGAT
>CAMDXD010000160.1 GCA_945877995.1 Bordetella parapertussis | reverse complement strand
CCACAGCCCCTTGTGCAACAGGGAAAACAGGCGGCGTGTCTGCCGATCCCAGCTGTACCATAGGTTGTTCGCGAGCTCGTCCAGGCGGGCGAGCCGGCGTGGAATGTTCGGCTCTACCTCGATCGTGAACGACGTAGCCGGTCGGCTTTCCATCGGTGGCTGCTCCGTTTCGTTAAGGCGTCTGGTTTCCGGCAGTGCCGGGCGCGGCCCTGAGGGTCAGCCGATCGCCGCGCTGTGCGAATTCGACCCGCTTCAGGAAGCTCATGCCGAGCAGCACGATCGCCTCGTCCATGCCGTCGGTGGCGACGGCGGCGACGCCGCGCAGCTCGATCGGGCCGAGGCGCACACGCTCGAGCCGGGTACGGTAGCCGACCGTGTCGCCGTTCGCGGTTCGCAGCTGGATGGCTTCGCCGAGCGGCAGTCCGAGCGCGCGGGCCATGCGCATCGGCAGCGCCACCTGGGTGGCGCCGGTATCGAGCATGAAGGTGACGGCGGTCCCGTCGATGTAGCCCTCAGCCACGTAGTGCCCGGCACGGTTGCGCTGCAGGGAGACTTCGTCACCGTCCAGCGGCAGGGACGCTACCCGGTTCGGGTTCACCTGCGCGGCATTCCAGTCGTGGAACCATGCATACACGGCACCGAACACGGCGAGCCAGACCGCGAACATCAGCCACAGGCCGCTGCCGCGCGCGGTGACCGCAGGTGCGGCCGGCTGGCCACCGGAGGGCGGGCTGATCGACATCTGGCAGTCAGAGCTTGAGGAAATGTTCGCGGTAATGGCGCAGTTCGCCGATCGATTCATGGATATCGGCCAGCGCCTCGTGCCTGCCCTGCTTCGTGAGGCCGGCGAGGATCTCCGGCCGCCAGCGCCGGGCAAGTTCCTTCAGCGTGCTCACGTCGAGGTTGCGGTAATGGAAGTAGGCTTCGAGTCCGGGCAACCAGCGTGCCATGAATCGGCGGTCCTGGCAGATCGAATTGCCACACATCGGCGAGGTCTTCGGCGGCACGTGCCGAGCCAGGAATTCGAGCATCGCCCGTTCGGCGCCGCCTTCGTCCAGCGTCGATGCCCGGACCTTGTCGGTCAGGCCGGAGCGGCCGTGCGTTGCCGTGTTCCAGGCGTCCATGCCGGACAGGACCACATCGGACTGGTGTACCACCAGCACGGGCGCCTCGGCGACGACCTCCAGCCGGGCATCGGTGACCACGAACGCGATCTCGATCACGCGGTCACGGTCCGGATCGAGCCCGGTCATCTCCATGTCCACCCAGACGAGGTGTTCAGCGTTCTGTGCCATCCGTTCCAGTCCTCAAATCGTTGATTGCCAACAAGTAACGACCTGCGCGTGCGCCACTGAAGCGCCGGATCGGCGCGGGCCGCCGTCCATCCCGGCGTCGACGCGTTCCGGGCGCGGCACCGCCACGCAGGAACAGCAGTTGCGTCTCGCCAAATATCGAGCAGGAATCAAGCCAGCTCGATACGATTGTGTCACAGTCCCGCTCTTCGATTCCCGGTACATTTCACCGCATGCATGCATTCTCCCTGCTGTTTCTTGTCGCACTGAGCGCCGCCACCGCAGCCAGGCTATGGCTCTCGCTGCGCCACATGCAGCATGTGCGGGCCCACCGCGACCAGGTACCGGCAGCGTTCGCCGCCGAAATCCCGGCCTCCAGCCACCGCACCGCGGCCGACTACACGGTTGCCAAGGGCCGCCTGGATCTGATCGAGATTCCGCTCGACGCGCTGGTCGTGCTGCTGCTCACCTTCGGCGGGGGCCTGGCGTGGCTCGATGGCCTGCTTCGACCGCAGCTCGGCGACGGGCTGCTGCACGGGGTCGCGCTGATCGGCGCGGTGGTGGTGCTGACCAGCGCGGTGTCCCTGCCCGCCAGCGCCTACCGCACGTTCGTGATCGAACAGCAGTTCGGCTTCAACAAGATGACACCGGCGATGTTCATCGGCGACCTCTTGCGCAACGCGCTGCTGGGCACCGCACTCGGGCTGCCGCTGCTGGCGGCGGTCCTCTGGCTGATGGGCGCGATGGGGCCACTCTGGTGGCTGTATGTCTGGGCTGTCTGGGTCGGCTTCAACCTGCTGGTGCTGGCGGTGTATCCGACGTTCATCGCTCCGTTCTTCAACAAATTCTCGCCACTGGAAGACAGCGCGCTGGAGGCCCGCGTCAGGACGCTGCTCGAGCGTTGCGGCTTCCAGGCGCAGGGCCTGTTCGTGATGGACGGCAGCCGGCGCAGCAGCCATGGCAATGCCTATTTCACCGGGCTCGGGCGCAGCAAGCGCATCGTCTTCTTCGACACGCTGCTGGCCCGCCTCACGCCCGAGGAGATCGAGGCGGTGCTTGCGCACGAACTGGGCCATTTCAAGCTGCGCCATGTCGCCAAGCGCATCGCATGGACGTTCGCCGCCAGCCTGGTCTTCCTGGCACTGCTTGCCTGGCTCGCGGCCCAGCCGTGGTTCCACGCGTCGCTGGGCGTCGACCAGCCGTCGACCGCCATGGCGCTGCTGCTGTTCTTCACGGTGCTGCCGTCGTTCACGTTCCTGCTCAGCCCGCTGTTCGCGTGGTATTCGCGGCGCCACGAGTTCGAAGCCGACCACTACGCCGCCCGCAACGCGAGCGCGCCTGACCTGGTTCGGGCGCTGGTCAAGCTGTACAAGGACAACGCATCCACGCTGACGCCCGACCCGGTGCATTCCATGTTCTACGACTCGCATCCTCCCGCCGCGATCCGGATCGCGCGGCTGCAGGCCGCGGCGCGCTAGGCCATCGATGGCCTCACCGACCTCGCCCGGCATGGCTTGCGCACCGTCGCCGCCGCTGGTGCAGCGGCACTGCCGACCGCTCGGACCGGATTGCGCACTCGATGCGTCCGCGGTGGACCGGCTGCTGCAGCATCTGCCCGAGTGGCGGGTCGAGGGCAGTTTCCTGACCCGCACATACACATTCGCCGACCACTGGGAGACGATGGCCTTCGTCAATGCGACGGCTTGGGTGACCCATCGCGAAGACCATCACCCGGAACTCGCGATCGGATACGACCGCTGCCAGGTCCGTTTCACCACGCATTCGGTCGGCGGCCTTTCGGAGAACGATTTCATCTGCGCCGCGAAGTTCGATGCACTCCTCGCGCTGTGCTGATGGCGAGCATGCTGCCACCGGCAACGCGGGTGCCTGAACACCGGAGCAGAACCCTTGGCTGAGCGCCGTCCGAAGGGCCATGCGCCGGGCCGTGGCCCTGCCCGGCAGCGCGTGCCGGCACCGGCGGCAGCGGTGCAGCACGGCCGCGTGGTAGCCGCCTTCGGCCGCAAGGTCGAAGTACTGGTCGACGGCAGCGGCGAGCGGGTGAAGTGCGCCGCACACGGGCGGCGCATGGAGGCGGTGTGCGGCGATCGTGTCGAGATCAGCAGGGCTGCCGAGGGCCATGATGCGTCGCAGGGGATGATCGAATCGATCGACAACCGCTCGAGCATCCTGTTCCGACGCGACGCAATGCGCGAGAAGGTGATTGCCGCAAACGTCACCCTGGTCGCGTACGTGGTGGCCGGGGAGCCACCATTCTCCGACGAACTGCTGTCGCGCTGCCTGATCGCCGCGAACGCCGCCGGCATAGACGCCCTGATCCTGCTGAACAAGACCGACCTGGCCGCCTCCACCGCCGTCGCCCGCGCGCAGCTCGCGCCGTTCGTGGCCCTGGGCTATCCAGTGGTCGATGTGGCGGCAAAACACGATGTCGCGGCACTGCGCGCGCGCCTCGCCGGCCACGAGTCGCTGCTGATCGGGCAATCAGGGATGGGAAAATCAACGCTGGTGAATGCGCTCGTCCCAGCCGCCGGCGCCCGTACCGGCGAGATCTCCCGCGCGCTCGATGCCGGGCGCCACACCACGACCGCAAGCCGCCTGTATGCGCTGGATCCGCAGGCGACGGTCATCGATTCCCCCGGACTGCAGGCGTTCGGCCTCGCGCATGTGCCCACGGACAGGCTTGCAGCGGCCTTTCCGGAGTTCGCACCCCTGATCGGGTCGTGCCGCTTCGCCAACTGCCGCCACCAGTCCGAACCCGGCTGTGCAGTGCGTGCAGCATTTGCTCGCGGCGCCGTGGATCCGCGCCGGATGCGCATCTTCGACACACTGCTCGAGGAGGGGGAATACACCGCCCGCCGTGCGTTGCACGGGGGCGGCCAGACCTAGATCGGTTGGCGGCCCGGCGGGACCTGCCAGCCGTCGCACAGCCGGTCGAGCATCGCGCGCGGGTCCGCAGGCAGGCGCCGCAGCGCCACCGTCTCGCCGACACGGCTCGCCATGCGCCGCAACGCGCGGGTGACCGGCTGCAGGGTCGCCTGGTGGCGCCACGCGGTATGGCCCGATCGCACCTGCCACACGCGGGCCGCGTTGCTCGGCATCGTCAGGGCGCCGACCAGTTCAGCGCCGGCCACGGCTGTCGGCGTGTCCTCAGCCGGTCGACGCAGCGTGACGCTCAGGTTTCCTCGATCGGCAGAGAACCAGCAGCCCACCGGGTCAAGGCCCGCCTTCTGTCCAAGGCGTTCGAGCGCCGCTGCGTTGAAGTTGTAAAGGTGCGCCGGATGGAACAGGTGACCTGGTGCCTGACAGGTCGCCTCGATGTTCGGGACCTCGACCACGGCCAGTCCCCCAGGTGCGAGCCAGGCCGCGACACGGACAAGCGCGGCACCCGGATCGCGCAGGTGCTCCAGCACATGGAACATCGTGATCAGGTCGAAGGATCCACCGGCGGGCGTTGCCTCGTGCAGCGGCGACACCACCAGGTCGAGCCCGAGTACCCGGCGCGCGTGTGCAGCGTATCCCTCGTTGGGTTCGATGCCGGTGACTGCAAGGCCGCTGGTGCGCCCGAGCAGGTAGGCAAACTCGCCGCCACCGGCACCGATGTCGAGTGCCCGCCCGCCGCCGCGCGACGGCACGGGCAGCGGCGGCAATCGCGCCAGGCGGTCGAGCGCCACCCGCCCGGCACGCAGGATGTGGCGGCGGGACGGTACATGCTGGCGTTTGTAGTCGATGCGGTAGCGCTCCCGGTAATACTGATCGAGCATGTCCGGGTCGGGCATCGGGTCGCAGCGGACGAGGCCGCAGCCAGTGCACATCACGGTGCGCAGCGGCCGACGATCGCGATCGCGCAGCGCGACCACGCGCACATCGGTGGCGTTGCAGAGGTTGCAGGTCTGGCGCAATGAAGTGTCCATCGGCAATGTCCTGGGAATCGTCCCGCTCGCTGGCGTCGGACATATAGGATACGACGGAAGCGCACGCAGGCGCGGCCTGGCTGGCGGGCACCGGGCCGCCACGCGCGGCGATCGCCAGGGCTCTGCGGTATCCTCGCCGCATGTTCCGGATACCCGACCGCAGTGCTGTACGCGCTTGACATGCTCACGCTGCCGGCGGTGCTATGTCCGATGACCACCCCTCTCTCAACCGCTGAAACGCGAGGAACACACGATGGCTGAACGCCCCGAAGACAGGATGCCCGAACCGGTGATGGATCCGTCGGCGCTGTGCCGCGAAGAGATCTACACCGACGGCAAGGTCGGCACCCTGCGCTGCATGGTCCCGGTGAACATCGACGGCAGCACCGACACGTCACGCCCGATGCGCTTCGTCGGCGAAGCACAGATCCTCACGCCGGGCGGCGCGCTGCCGCTGTCGTTCGAGGTCGACGGCGGCACCCTGGCCGAAGCCGTGCAGAACTACGCCGAAGCCGCCAAGGAAGGTATCGAACGCGCCGTTCGGGAGATCCAGGAAATGCGCCGCCAGCAGTCGTCCGGGCTTGTCATCCCCAAAGGAGCGATCGGCCCCGGCGGACTACCCGGCGGCATGGCGGGCGGCAAGATCCAGATGCCCTGAGACTCCGGCGGGCTGGCGCCTTGCGCTGGCCCGCCGGGCGGTCAACCCGGGATATCGAGTTCCAGGTTGTCGATCAGCCGGGTGCGGCCCAGCCGGGCCGCCGCGAGCACCACCAGGCGGCGATCGTCCGGCGTCGGCGACTGCAGGTCGTGCTGGCGCCTCACCGCGACATAGTCAGGCTTCCAGCCGCGCGCGCCGAGCGCCTGCATCGCGTCGCGCTCGACCATGCCGTGCAATTCACCCGAGCGCACCGCATCGCGTGCCCGCTGCAGGATCGCGTACAGCTGCGGTGCTTCCGCGCGCTCGGTCGGACTCAGGTAGGAATTGCGCGACGACAACGCGAGGCCATCGGACGCACGCACCGTCTCGGCCGGGATGATCTCGATCGGCAGCGCGAGCTGGCGCACCATGTCGCGCAGGACCAGGTACTGCTGGTAGTCCTTCTTGCCGAACAGCGCGGCATGGGGTCGCACCATGTTGAACAGCTTCAGCACGACTGTCGCGACGCCGCGGAAATGCCCGGGCCGTATCGCGCCGTCGAGTACATGCTGGATCTCCGACGGCTCGACCACGAAGGTCTGCGGCTCCGGATAGATCTCGCGCTCGTCGGGGACGAACACCACGTTGGCACCGGCCTCCCGGCACCGCTCGCAGTCGGACTCGAGCGTGCGCGGATAGCGGTCGAAGTCCTCGCGCGGGCCGAACTGGAGGCGGTTCACGAAGATGCTCACCACGGTGCACGCGGCGCGCGGCTTGGCCAGCCGCACCAGCTGGATATGGCCTTCGTGCAGGTTGCCCATCGTCGGCACGAACACGTTGTTCGGTTCGCGCTGCAATCGCTCGCGCAAGGCGACCACCGAGTGAATCACGTCCATCGAAAAACCTGTCGGTGGTTGTCTAGAAAGAATGCTCTGCCGCGGGGAAAGTCCCCGCCTTCACTTCGGCCACGTACGCTGCCACGGCCGCTTCGATGCTCGCGCTGCCCGCCATGAAGTTCTTGACGAAACGCGCCTTCTTGCCCGGGAACACGTCGAGCATGTCGTGCAGCACCAGCACCTGGCCGGAGCAGCCCGGGCCGGCGCCGATGCCGATCGTCGGCACCTTCGCGGCGGCGGTGAGTTCGGTGGCCAGCGCGGCCGGGATCGCCTCGAACAGCAGCAGGCCGGCCCCTGCCGACTCGAGGCGCGCCGCTTCGTCGCGCAGCCGCTGGGCTGCGGCGTCGGTGCGCCCCTGCACCCGGTAGCCGCCGAGCTGGTGCACCGACTGCGGCGTCAACCCGATATGCGCGCACACCGGCACGCCGCGCTCGACCAGGAAGGCGACGGTGTCGACCATCGCGATGCCGCCTTCGATCTTCACCATCTGCGCGCCCGCGGCCATCAGCAGCGCCGCGTTCTCGAACGCCTGCTGCGGGCTCACCTGGAAGCTGCCGAAGGGCATGTCGGCGATCACGAATGCACGGTGCGCGGCGCGGGCCACACAATCAGTGTGGTAGACCATGTCGCGCATCGACACCGCCAGCGTCGAATCGCGGCCCTGGATGACCATGCCGAGGGAATCGCCGACCAGTATGGTCTCGACCCCGGCGCGCTCCATCAGCGCGGTGAAACTCGCGTCGTAGCTGGTCAGCATCGAGATACGCTCGCCCGCCTGCGCCATCTTCTGCAGGGTATGCAGCGTGACGCGGGCAAGGCGGGGCGTGTCGGCGGCGGTTCCGTAGGTCATCGCGCGGTCAGTAGCCAGTCAACAACGGGCAGCGGGGACGGCAGTATCGTCCCGCCCGCGTGCGGATGCAAACACCCCCGTCACGCTTGCCGCGTGCCGACTGTCCACGCATGCCTGCCTCGCATCGGCTGCCATGCCCGGGGATCATGTGCCTCCCCGGCTGATGAACTCGCGCGGACCGCGCATCTCGTTGATACAACGCAGCAACAGGTCGAAATCCGCAGGGTCGTCCGCGAAGTTCAGGTTGTCGCTGTTGACGATCAGGACCGGTGAAGCTTCGTAGCGGTAGAAGAACTGGCTGTAACTGGCAGCGAGGCGCTCGAGATAGTCTTCGCCGATCTTGCGTTCCTGCCCGATGCCGCGGCGGCGGACCCGTTCCACCAGGCGTTCGGTCGAGGCCTGCAGGTAGATCACCAGGTCGGGGGCGACCGTGTCAGGCTTGATCTGGCTGTATACCTGCTGGTAGAGCCGGAACTCGTCGTCATCGAGCGTGAGTCGTGCGAACAGCGGATCCTTCTCGAGCATGAAGTCGGCGACGGTGACGCCGCCGAACAGGTCGCGCTGCGCGACCGCGCGCAACTGGCCGATGCGCTGGAACAGGAAGAACAACTGCACGGGCAGCGCATAGCGGCGCGGGTCTTCATAGAAGCCGGCGAGGAACGGGTTGTCATCCGGCTTCTCGAACAGCTCGACACCACCGGTGCGCGTGGCGAGCAGCCTCGCGAGCGTCGTCTTGCCTGCGCCGATCGGCCCTTCGACCACGACATAACGGAATCGCGCGGGCAG
>CAMDXD010000159.1 GCA_945877995.1 Bordetella parapertussis | reverse complement strand
CTGGTCGAACACGATCGCGCTGTCCCGGATGCGCTTCGCGGCGGAGAGGTCGTCGAGCCCCTTCACATGGAAGTCGGCCGCCAGCCCGAGCGCATGTGCCGACGTGGGAACGCCACCGACCAGCGCATTGACCTGCGGGTTGCGATAGCCGCTGGTGACCTGCAGTGGTACCCCGAACAGCGCACGGATCTCCTCCAGCAGCGCAGCGGTCCGGCGCAGGTTACGCAGGTGCGCAGGCGTGGGCGCGTTGGATATCCGCTTGCGCCGCGCAGTATCGGAAACCGTCAGTTCCTCGAGCGAAAAATTGGGCGTGAGCTGCATCGGACCTCCATGGATACTGCTGCTGCCATCCTAGCGATTTCCCGCGGCAACGCAAGTTCGGGCAGACTCCGCAAGGGTGCTGCCCGTCGTGCGTGCATCCGGTGGCAACCGTGGCATCGACCGTGGCATCGACCGCGGCATCCGCAAGGCAGGGATCCTGCAGGAGGAGTCGGCATGGAACATCCGAACGCACGTTTGGCTGTGCGCGTGCTGCGCGCGTGGACGGGCCTGCTCGTATCCGGCATCGTGCTGGTTGCCTGGTCGACGGTCGTCCCTGCGGCCGACGGCTGGCCAAGCCGGCCGGTGCGCCTGATCGTGCCGTTCCCGCCGGGCGGGGCCAACGACATCGTCGCGCGGCTGGTGGCCGGCAGGCTGCAGGAGCGCTGGGGTACGCCGGTCGTGATCGACAACCGCGCTGGTGCCGGTGGCAACATCGGTACCGAACTCGGGGCACGGGCGAACCCGGATGGCTACACGCTGCTGGTCGGCTCGGGCAGTACGCTGGGCAGCAACGCCAGCCTCTACGCGAAGCTGCCGTTCGACGTGCTGAAGGACTTCGCCCCGATCTCGCTGATCGCGGCCGCGCCGTTCGTGCTGGTGGCGCATCCATCGCTGTCCGCGCGTACCCTGCCGGAACTGGTGGCGCTGGCGAAGGCCAGCCCCGGCCGCATCACCTACTCGTCGTTCGGCGAAGGCAGTTCGGCGCACCTGGTCGGCGAACTGTTCCAGAGCATGGCCGGCGTGAAGATGATCCATGTGCCGTACAAGGGTGGAGGCCCGGCGATGACCGCGGTGGTCGGTGGCGAGGTGCAGGTAACGGTGGCGAACCTGTCGGTCGCGCTGCCGTTCATCCGCGGTGGCAAGGTGAACGCGATCGGCGTCACCACTGCCCGCCGCGCCGCCGCACTGCCGGAGGCACCCACCATTGCCGAGGCCGGGCTGCCCGGCTTCGAGGCCTCCGCCTGGGTCGGACTGGTCGCGCCGGCGGGGACGCCGTCGGCGATGGTGCAGCGCTTCAACGCCGATACCCATGCCGCTGTACAGCACCCGGACACGCAGAAGCAGCTCGAGGTGCGCGGCCTCGAGCCGATGCTGAGCACACCGGCCGAGTTCGCGCGCTACCTGGCGCAAGAGGTGAAACGCTGGGACGGCGTGGTGCGAAGCGCGGGCATCCGGCGCCTTTGACCTCCGGGCGTGACTGGCGACAAGACTCGGGAGTAAACTGAAAACGCCATGGCTGTATCGTGAAAATCGAAATCCGCGCCTTAGCGGTGATCGGCGAAACAGGGTGAACTGACTTGAAAGCTGTGAAAGAATTCGCAACCGGATGGGGCGACACCTACCCTATCCAGTGGTCCAACCGGATCGAAGAAGAGCTGACTGGCACGGCGAGGGGCCACCTGTTCATCCCGCTGATGCGCCCGTTCGATCATCTTGCCGGACCCAACGCGCCGACCACGTTCCTCACCTCTGAAACCAGCCGTTTCGCCGTCGAGGCGCTGCGCGGGACGCAGCCGTATTTCCACCGGAATGCCGACTTCGACGAGTTGTTCTTCCAGTGGGCCGGTGAAACGCTCTATGAAACGGAGTACGGCGTGTTCACGGCCAAGCCGCAACACCTCACGCTCATTCCGTCCGGCGTGTCGCACCGGGCGAGCGGTTCGGCCGATTGCCTGCGGATGTCGATCCGGCTGCGCGACCCGATAGACGTTCTCATCGACGAGCGGCGACATATCGGCGAGACCGACTATCGTGTGACATGGTCAGGGGCGCCGGAATGGCCTGTTCCGTCCGGGCGGGCGGTCGCAGCGAAAGGGCAGGTGACTGAAAGCGTGCACACCTGGGCAGACAAGGACGGTGAAGAAACCTTGATCGAGCGCCAGTACGACCATCTGGTCGGCGTCTCCACCGGCGGTCGGTCATTGCACAACATCCGGCTGTTCGACATCTTCGAAAAGCTTACTGGCGGTCTCGGCCCCGGACCCGTCAGCATGAAGAACGACAGCTTCCTGGTCGAGTGTTACAACACGCCCGGCGAACAGGCGGCGTTCCACCGCGGCAACCGCAACGAAGAATTCCAG
Source organism: Bordetella parapertussis (assembly GCA_945877995.1). Classification (GTDB taxonomy): domain Bacteria; phylum Pseudomonadota; class Gammaproteobacteria; order Burkholderiales; family CAIKXV01; genus CAIKXV01. The sequence goes on along the minus strand of CAMDXD010000159.1, from coordinate 6,014 downwards.
TTCCAGTTTGCCGGCACCGCGGACAATATCTGTGAATTCGGCACGGAGAGGATGCACGCCGGGGACCTCTTCATCGTACGCCGGGGCATCGGCCATCGCGTCGTTGGAAGCCCGAACTTCCGCCGCCTCGTCATCTACAGCAAGGATCCCTGGACGGTGACGATCGATCCGCAAAAGCCGCTCCACAAGACCACGTTCTCGGTCGATGAGCGGGTCGTGGAAGCCGCGCCGTGGCGTACCGAACGCAAGACCTGATCGTCTCGCTTAGAGTCATGATGTTCGGGTGGGGATCGACCGTATTCCTGATGGGGAGCCAGCGCACTTGCCAATGAAGACTGCACTCTTCCTGATGTCAGCCATGCTGGGTTTTGCCGCTCCGGCACCTGCCCAGAGCGACTTCCCCGCACGTCCGATCAGGATCATCGTGCCGGTCGCCCCTGGCGGTGTTTCGGACGTCGTCGCCCGGGCTGTCGGTCAGCGGCTGGGCGAAAACCTGCGGCAGAAGATCGTCATCGAGAACCGTACCGGTGCGACGCATGTGATCGGGGCGACCGTCGTCTGGCGCAGCCCGCCGGATGGCTACACGTTGCTGGTGGTCGAGGGCGTCGGCCTGATCGTCGATCTCGGCGGCAAGCTGCCCTATGACCCAGTCAAGGATTTCACGGCCATTTCGGGACTCGTCCGCGTCAACCACGCGCTCATCGCCAATCCGTCCTTTCCGGCAGGCAACGCCCGTGAAATGCTGGAACTGGCCAGGAGCAAGCCGGGGCAGATCAGTTACGGAAGCTTTGGCGTCGGCTCAAGCGGTCACATGAACATGGAGATGCTTGGCGTGATGTCAGGTACAAAACTCGTGCCGGTGCATTATCGTGGTGCGACCCCGGCGCTGAACGACGTCATGGGCGGCCATATCCCGCTGATGCTGATCAACCTGGCCACTGCAATGCAGTACGCACAGACCGCCAAGATCAAGATTCTCGGCGTGGGAACCAGCGCACGGAATCAGAAGATCGCAGATGTGCCGACGATTGCCGAGGGCGGCATTCCGGGCTATGTGGCGGGGTCCTGGTTCGGTTTGTTCGGTCCCGCTGGCGTCCCGAAAGTCATCGCCGACCGGTTGAACCAGGAAGTGCAGCGTGTCTTCGCCGAGCCGGAATTCCAGTCCAAGTTTCTCGCGCCTACCCTGTTCGATCCCATGACCGGTACTCCGGATGAGTTCGCGGCGCTGGTCAGGAACGAAGCCGCCAAATGGGACGGCGTCGTGCGCAAGGGTAATCTCGGCACGGCGCAGTAGGTATCTAGAGCGCATCGATGAACGCCTGCGATGACAACACCGTTCCGAACAGCGGCAGGATCTTCTCGCATTCGATACGGTGCAGTTCGGGATCGGGGCTGGCGCAGCAGTCTTCCAGCACCTTGATCTCGAACCCGGCGTCGTCGCCATGCCGGGCGGCGCTGTCTACGACCATGTGCGTATAGACGCCGCACAAGGCAAGCGTGGTCACGCCTTGCCGGTGCAGCCACGTCTCGAGCCCCGTGTTGAAGAACGGATTCACCGCGCGCTTGGTGTAGACGATCTCATGCGCAAGCGGTCGGATCACTTCCGGGAATTCGAGGCCCCAGCTGCCGATGACGATCGCCTGTTTCTCCTTCAGGTGCGCCAAGCGCGCGGAGCGGCTGATCGCGTCGCCGTAGTCGGCCCTGAAGCCGACGTTGACGTAGGCCACCGGCTGCCGCTTCGCGCGCATCGCCGCGATCACCGCGGCAGTCTTCTCGAGCAGGCCGCGCTGTTCGACGACCTTCGCGAAGCCCATCGAGCCGACCTTGCCGGCCGGGTCCACCAGTTCGTTCTGCACGTCGAGGACGAGCAGTGCGGTCTTGACCATGTTGATGCTCCCTTGTCTGTCGCGACTGTAGCGTGCGCTGCGCTGCGCTGCCACATCGATGGGGATGGTCGATGCAGGAGCCGCATGTTATAAATTATCGACAATTTTCGTGCGGAAGGCCGTGCCATGACAGCTGCGGAACCGGCAGGACGCCCGATCGACCTGCTCGTGCGCAACATCGACTGGCTGGTGACCGTCGATGGTGGGCGCCGCATCATCCGCGACGCGGCGGTGGCGGTGCACGAAGGGCGGTTCGTCGATGTCGGCAAGACGGCCCTGCTCGAGCGGCAGTGGCAGGCCAGTCGCGTGGTAGATGGCAGCGGCACGGTGGTGCTGCCCGGCTTCGTCGACAACCACCTGCACTCGTCGTTCCAGCTTGCGCGTGGCCTTGCGGATGAATCGAACGCACAGGCCTTCCTGTTCGAGCACATGTATCCGTACGAAGTCGCGATGGAAGAGGAGGACGTGCGGGTGGCCGTCACCCTGGCAGCCATCGAGATGCTGCGCCATGGCGTCACCTGCTACATCGAGCCCGGAAACTACCATCCGGACACGACCGTAGACGCGATCATGGGTGCGGGACTGCGCGCGGTGCTCGCAGTGAGCTGCTTCGATAAGGGAAAGTCGGTCACCGGGCTGATGCCGGCCGGGATGATCGACACCACGCAGGGCTGCATCGACAAGACCGAGGCGCTGTTCGAGAAGTACCCCGGACGTCATGCGGGGCGGTTGACGGTCAGTGCGTCGTTCCGCGGGATGAACAATTCGTCGGACGAACTGATCCTCGCGCTGAAGGGGATCGCACGGGAGCATGACGCGATCCTCCAGACGCACGCCTGTTACTCGTATTTTACCCACGATGCCAGCGTCGCACAGTACGGCAAGCCGGAGATCGAGCGCCTGGAATCGCTCGGGGTGCTCGATGAACGCATGCTGCTTCTCCATGGTGGCTGGTTCGAACCGCACGAGATCGAGATTCTCGCGCGCCGGCGGCCGACGGTGGTCTGCTGTCCTTCGTCCTCGCTGCACAACGGCTACGGCAACTTGAAGACAGGCATGCATCCGGAACTTGCCGCTCTCGGCGTCAACGTGAGCCTCGGCTGCGACCACGCGAGTTCCGGCACCGTCGACATCGTGCAGGAAATGCGCAACTGCGTCGGCGCCTACAAGGAACTTCGCCTGAACCCGCGCGTGATGCCGCCCGAGCAGGCGGTAGAGATGGCCACGATCAACGGTGCACGTGGGGCTGGGCTTGCCGACCGCATCGGTTCGATCGAGACGGGCAAGGAGGCCGACTTCGTGCTGTTCGATGCGATGGCGTCCGAATGGCAGCCGCTGTACAACCCGGTGTCGAACCTCGTTTACAGCGCAACCGGCAACACCGTGAAGCACGTGTTCGTCGCCGGTGAGCAGGTTGTACGCGATGGCCATCTCACGCGGGTAGACGAGGCTGCAGTGATGCGCGAAGTGGCGGCGGCGGGCCGGCGCATCACGAGCCGGCTCGACATGAAGAATGTGATGAAGCTGCGCTGGCCGGTCGAGTGACCGGGCGCGTCGCGAGAGGCTGAAATGGGTCCGCTCGAAAGGCTGCTCGATCCGCGCGGCATCGCCGTCGTCGGTGCGAGCATCGAGCCGTCGCGTCCCGGCAACCAGACTCTGGTCGCCCTGCGCGAGAATGGCTACGCTGGCGGCGTGTACCCGGTGAACCCGAAGTATCCGGAGATCGCCGGCTATCCTTGCCATGCCTCGCTTGCCGAAATCCGGGGCAACTGCGATGTCGCGGTGATCGCGCTGCCCGCGCGGCAGGTGGCAGGCGTGCTGCGCCAGTGCGCGGCGCGCGGTATCCGCCATGCGGTCGTTCTGGGCGGCGGTTTCCGGGAGGGCGGCGAACAGGGCGCGGCACTCGAGTCCGAACTGGTCACCACAGCGCGCGAGTGCGGCGTGCGCTTTGTCGGTCCCAACTGCCTCGGGCTGGTCAACGTGCATTCGCGCGCCTATGCAGCCTGGGGAAGCCTGACCCGGCCGCCATTGCTTACGCCTGGGCCGGTCTCCGTGGTGCTGCAGAGCGCCAGTTTCGGCATGAGCGTGGTGGTCCAGGCGGCCAGGGCCGGGATCGGTTTCCGGCATGTGGTCACCAGCGGCAACGAGGCGGATATCTCGACACCGGAGATCATCGATGCGTATGTCGACGATCCGCATACTCGACTGATCCTGTCCTACCTCGAAGGCGTTTCCGACGGACGGGCGTTCATGGCGGCCGCGAGCCGCGCGCTCGCGGCGGGAAAGCCGCTGGTGATCATCAAGGCGGGCAACACCGAGCAGGGACGGCGGGCGGCACAATCGCACACGGCCAACATGACCGGCCGCTACGATGTCTATCGTGCCGCATTCCGCCAGTGCGGCGTGATCGAGGTCGATGACGTGCCCGACGCGGTGGATGCGGTCGCCTGCCTGCTGGGAGGCCGGCTGCCGGCGGGGAATCGGGTCGGGGTGATCGGCGGCTCCGGTGGTGCTGCCGCAATGTTCTCCGACCAGGCTGACCTGTGCGGCCTCGAGATACCGGCTTTCATGCCAGCGACGACCGATGCACTCGCAGCGTGCCTGCCAGCGATGAGCGTCCTGCGCAATCCGGTGGACTACACCGCAGGCTATCCGCGTAACCAGGAAGGACTCGATTTCGAGCGTGCCTTCCGCGCCGTGATCGAGGACCCGGCTGTTGACCAGTTGGCAGTGATGTTTGCAGCCGCTGGCCGCCGTCAGGTCGAGTACGGAGCAGAGGTACTCGTGCGCGTGGCCGCGTCCTCGACCAAGCCACTCGTGGTGTTTTCGGGGATGGACGAAGCGCTCGCGCCGGAAGGGCTCGACGTGTTGCGCCGTGCCGGCGTGCCGGTGCTGCCTTCGCCGAAACGGGTCGCGGTGGCAATGGTACGGATGGCGGATCACGCGCGAGCACGCCGGCTCCATGAGGATCGCTCGTCGGCGGACGGGTCCGCGCGCCTGGATTCCGCAGCGCTCCTGCGCGCCGCAGGCGCGGACGGCTCGGGTCCGCTGTCCGAGGTGGCCAGCAAGCGGCTCGCCGCAGCCTTCGGCATCCCGGTCACCGAAGATCGCGTGCTGCCGCTCCAGCCTTCCGTGAGCGACTGCGCCGGGCTGGCCTATCCGGTCGCGCTCAAGATCGTTTCGCCGGACATCGCGCACAAGAGCGATGTCGGTGGCGTACGGCTCGACATCGATTCTGCCGAGGCGCTGCTCGACGCAGCCGCGCGGATGGTGGTCGACGTGTGCCATGCGTGTCCGGATGCGCGGCTGTCCGGCCTGCTGGTCGCGCCGATGGTTGACGGTGCACTGGAAACTCTCGTCGGGGTGGTGAACGACCCCGCATTCGGCCCGGTCGTCGCATTCGGGCTCGGCGGCGTGCTCGCCGAGGTGCTGCACGACATGAGCTACCGGGTCGCGCCGTTCGATGCCGTCGAAGCGCGCTCGATGATCACCGACCTGCGCGCCCGGGCGCTGTTCGACGGCGTACGCGGCGGCGCTCCGCTCGATGTCGATGCGCTGGCCACGGCATTGGAGCGGGTGTCGACGCTGGCGTGGTGCCTGCGCGACCGGCTGCAGGAACTGGACATCAACCCGCTGCTGGTCAGGCCAGCCGGGCAGGGCGTGATCGCGGTGGATGCGCTCGCGGTGATGGCAACCCCATGACCCGCCGGCCGCAGCCGTGGAGCCCGCGTCCAGGCCTGCTCGCGCTGCGGGCGGGGCTGGTCTTCCTTGCCATGCTGCCGCCCGCTCACGCCCAGCCGTGGCCTGCAAAGCCGCTGCGCATCGTCGTACCGTTCCCGCCCGGCGGGCCGAACGACATCATCGGCCGGCTGGTCGCGCAGAAGCTGGGCGACGCGTTCGGCCAGCCGGTGATCACCGACAATCGCGCCGGGGCCGGCGGCGCCATAGGCTCGCTCGCGGTGGCGAAAGCCGCGCCGGATGGATATACGCTGCTCTCCGGTGGCATGGGCAACCTCGTGATGAATCCGATCATCGACAAGGTACCGTACGACACGCTGCGCGATTTCGCACCGGTAAGCCTCGTGGCGAGCGCGCCGAACGTGCTGGTCGTACACCCCTCGCTGCCGG
>CAMDXD010000158.1 GCA_945877995.1 Bordetella parapertussis | reverse complement strand
GAAGCAATGCCGGTTCGGCATGGCACGGATGCCCTTTCGACATTTGCTGCACATCGCCGCAGATCGGTACCATCGCAACCACTGAACGAACCAACTGGAGAACACCGTGGCCCGGGAAATCAATGTAGGCATCATCGGCGTGGGCTGGTGCGGCGGCATCCGTGCAGAAGCGAGCGCCCGCCATCCGCTGGTCAATGAACTGCACCTGTGCGAAATCCGTCCCGACCGCCTGGCCGAGATGGCGCAGAAGTGCAACGCGACGTCGGCGACCACCGACTGGCAGGACATGCTGAAGAACGACGCTATCGACGCGTACATGATCTCGGCCACGCCCGAGCACCTGCACTACCCGATGGCGAAGGACTGCCTGTCGCGCGGCAAGCACGTGTTCCTCGAGAAACCGATCTCGATCGAGATCCACGAGGCGGACGAACTGATCTCCATCGCCCGGCGCAACGGCGTGAAGTTCACCATCGGCTACTCGCAGCGCTTCAACCCGAAGTACGCCTACGTGCACAAGTGCGCCACCGACGGCACGCTCGGCCGACCGGTCAGCGCGCTGGTCAGCCGCCACATCGGCCGCAGCCTGGGCAAGAAGATCACCGGCCGCAGCAAGCTCTCGCCGGCGGCGATGGAGTCGACGCACGACCTCGACTTCCTGCTCTGGTGCCTGGCGCCAGCCAAGCCGATCCGCGTGTACTCGCAGAACAACTACGGCGCGATGCGCGAGATGAGCGGCGCCGACGTCCCCGACACCCAGTACATCATGGTGACGATGGACAGCGGCGTCTCGGTGATGGTCGGCGGCGGCTGGAGCCTGCCCCCGGCCTACCCGAACTTCTCCTCGACCTGGATCGAGCTGATCGGCACCGAAGGCGCGCTGATCATCGACGACACGCACCGCGACACGCAGCTGTCCACGGTAAAGAACGGCATCGTGCATCCGATGTCGACGATGCCGGGCGAGTATGTCGAGCACACCTATGCCGGCGCGATGGCACCCGAGACCGACCACTTCATCGAGGCCTGCGCACTGGACAAACCGGTGCTGGTCACGGCCGAGCAGGCACGGCAGGTGATGGAGGTCTATGTTGCGGCGGACATCTCGGCCGAACGCAACGAGGCGGTGAGCCTGCCGCTGCCGGAGTCACGTCACTGAGTCACGTCACTGAGTCACGCCGCTGAACTGAAGCAAACAGGTCCGGTGCCGATGGAGGCGCCGGCCGATATCACCGGAGGAGCAGCATGAACAGGAACGCGAAGAGTATCGGCCTGGCGATCGTCGGTGCGGGCCGTGTCGGCCTGATCCGCGGCGCAGTGGCGAGCCGCCATCCCTCGGTCGAGTGGATCGGCATCGCCGAGAAGGACCCGGCGCGCGGCAAGCTGGTCGCCGAGCAGATCGGTGCCGACTTCGTCACCACCGACTACAAGGAACTGCTGCGCCGCCCCGAGGTCACCGCGGCGGTGATCTCCACCGACGAGCACCTGCACGTCGACCCGATCCTCGGCGCCTGCGAGCGCGGCATCTCGCTGATGATCGAGAAGCCGCTGGCCACCGACCTCGAAGAATCCGAGATGGTGCTCAAGGCGATCATCGAGGCGAAGCTCGACGCAGTGGTCGGCTATACCCAGCGCTTCCGCCGGCGCTGGCTGGTGACCAAGGAGAAGGTGCGCACCGGTGCGCTGGGCGAAGTGACGATGGTCACCTCGCGCGGCTTCATGAACCGGCTGGTGGCGCTCGACAACTACAGGCGCACCGACAATCCTTCGGAGATCTCGCCGATGGTGATCTCGGGCACGCATGCGCTCGACATGTGCATGTGGATGCTCGAGGCGAAGACCGCGGTCGAGGTCTATGCCCGCTCGGTGAACAAGGCGCTCAAGCCGATCTGCGATGGCATCGACGGCACTGCCTACACGATCACCTTCTCGGATGACACGGTGTACAGCGGCGTGCTGAGCTGGGGCCTGCCTGAGGTCTGGCCGGGCGCGGTGTACAGCCTCGAGGTCGGCATCGTCGGCACCGAGGGCGTGCTGACCATCGACGACACGCACCGCGACATCGTGCTGGCGACCAACGTCATCCAGGGCGAGGGCTATGCGCCCGACAAGCGCCGGCATGTCGACTTCCTCACCAGCTATCCGGTCGGCGACATGGCGCTTGGCGAGCTGCGCGGCCCGATGCGCGAGGAGACGGTCGACTGGCTCAATCGCGTGTCGCTCGGCCTGAAGACCCAGCATGCCACCGCGGCCGAAGGCCATAACCGGCTGATGCTGACCAAGGCGATCGACCTGTCGGCGCGCCTGCGCCGACCGGTACCGCTGCCGATCAGCGCCGGCGACATCCGCTCTTAGTCCGCACACGCGCTTCGGCGCGATCCCCGCCACGCCCGATCCGGCGCGTTCGAACGCCGGGCGGGCGAGGCAGTCATACCCCAGGAGGAATGCATGTCCCGTCTGATCGTTTCGATCGCAGCCGCGGTGGCGCTGGCGCCAGCCCTGTCCGGGGCTGCCGCGGCAGCCGACACCTTCCCGTCGCGCCCGGTCCGGATGCTGGTGCCGTTCTCGCCCGGCGGCGCGACCGACATCGTGGCCCGGCAGGTTGCCTCCCGCCTCGGGGAGCTGTGGGGCCAGCCGGTGATCATCGACAACCGCGCGGGGGCCTCGGGCAACATCGCGCTCGAGGCGACCATGAAGGCGGTGCCTGACGGCTACACGCTGTTCGTCGGCAACGTCACCACCAACGCGATCAACGAGACCACCTTCGAGCAGGTGCTCGGCAAGTGGCGTCCTTCGCGCGACCTGGTCGGCATCACCAACCTGATCGAGATTCCCCATGTAGTCGCGGCGCATCCCGGCCTGCCCGCGGCCGACGTGAAGCAGCTGGTCGAGTACGCACGCAAGAATCCGAACAAGCTCAACTACGCATCGGCCGGCATCGGCAGCTATCCGCACCTCGACATGGTGCTTTTCGCCCGGGTCACCGGCATGCAGGTCACGCACGTCCCTTACAAGGGCGGCGCCGGGCAGATGGTGCCGTCGCTGATGGGCAACGAGACGCAGATGGCCTTCCTCAACCTGGGCTCGACCATCGAACACCTGCGCGCGGGGCGGTTGAAGGCGCTCGCCACTGCTGCGCCACAGCGCCTGGCCGAGTTGCCGAACGTGCCGACGATGGCCGAGCAGGGCTTCGCCGGACAGGGCACCAATGCCTGGAACGGACTGTTCGGACCGGCGGCACTGCCCAGGCCTGTCCTCGACCGCATCTTCAGCGACACCGTCAAGGTACTCTCGACGCCCGAGTTGCGCGATTCGCTGGGCAAGCTGCTGATGCAGGTCGCACCGAGCAAGTCGCCCGAGGCCTACACCGCCTTCGTGCGCGGCGAGACCGCAAAGTGGGCGAAGGTCATCCGCGAGAACAACATCAAGGTCGCGGAGTAAGTGTCATGCCCTGCCTGGCCTGCAGGCAGGGCAACGCAAACCCAGGAGGAGGTTCCATGAAGCGCCCTACACTGCTGCTGGCGGCAGTCGCCGCACTGCTGGCCGTTGCACCGACATCGGCCGTCGCCCAGCCGGTCGACTTCAGCAAGCGGCCGGTACGCATCATCGTTCCGTTCGCGCCCGGCGGCGCATCCGACTTCGTCGGCCGGATCCTGCAGTCGAGGCTGTCCGAAGAGCTCGGCACCCAGGTGCTGCTCGACAACCGCGCCGGCGCGGCTGGCAACATCGGTGTCGAGGTGGCAGCGCGCGCGTCCGCCGACGGCTATACGCTGCTGCTGGGCAACGTAGGCACGATGGCGATCAACCCCAGCCTCTACCCTGACTTTGCGTTCAAGCCGACGAAGCATTTCATCCCGGTCACGCAGGTGGTGGACGTCCCTGGTGCGCTGGTTGCGCATCCTTCCCTGCAGGCCGGCAGCGTGGCGGAGCTGATCGCCTTCGCCAAGGCCAACCCGAACAAGCTGAACTTCGCATCACCCGGCCCGGGCAGCGCCAATCGCATCGAGATGGAGATCCTGATGCGCGCCGCTGGCATCGCGATGACGCACATTCCCTACAAGGGCGGTGCCGGGCCGGCTGTGACATCGCTGATCCAGGGCGAGACCCAGCTCGGGTTCGTCACCCTGTCCTCTGCGATGTCCTTCGTCAAGGCTGGCAAACTCAGGATGCTCGGCATCGTCGCGCCCGCCCGCAATGCCGGGGTCCCGGACGTGCCGACGATGGCCGAGGTGGGCTTCAAGAGCATGCGCACTGGCTCCTGGCAGGGCGTTTTCGTGCCCGCCGGTACGCCCAGGCCGGTCGTCAACCGCCTGTTCGAGGCGCTGCAGAAGGTGATGGCCCACCCGGACGTGAGGAAGCGGCTCAACGAGGGCGGTGCGGAAGTCGTGGTGAGCAAGTCGCTCGACGATTTCATGGACTTCGTGCGCGACGAGAACGAGCGCTTCGGCCGTGCGATCCGCGAGGCGAAGATCACGGCCGACTGAGCCGCGTCTGGGCGCGGGCCGCGCGACAGCCTTGCCGGCCTAGTGCGAGGGCTGGTCGCCGTTCGTTCGAGCGGCCGGTGCCGATGTTTCGATGCGAGCCGCCAGCTCCGCCAGGAACGCCTCGGCCGCGGCCGGAGGCGGGCGTCTTGCCGCCTCGATCACCACCAGGTCCAGGGTGAACGGCGGGGCCTGCAGCGGGCAGACCGACAGCGAGCCATCGGCGATCTCGGGCGTCAGCATCACGCCTGGCAGGATGGCAATCCAGTCGCTGCGGCCGATCATGTCGAGCGTGCCGTACATCGAATCGAGTTCCAGGCGCTGCGCGACCGTTGCACCGTTGGACGCCAGCCAGCTCTCGATGCGCTGGCGGCGGGTGTTCAAGGGAGCGGGCACCATCAGCCGCAGTTCGCGCAACCGCGCTGCGTCGACCGGCGTGCCTGCCGGCCAGCGTCCGTCGGCGCGTGACACGAGCAGTTCCGGCGTGCGCGCGAGGAAGCGGCTGCGGATTCCGACCGGTGCGTCGAACGCCGGCACGATCGCGAAATCGAGCTCGCCTGCCCGCAGCAGGTCGGTGAGCACGCCGCTGTAGGCTTCGGTGACCTTTGGCGTGACCTGTGGATGGCGCGCGCCGAAGGCTGCCAGCGCCGGCGCGAGGCAGCACCGGGTGAGGGATGGCATCAGCCCGACCCGTACCTCGCCGGAGAGCGCGCTGCCCACGGTTCGCGCATCGCGGCCGGCCTGTTCCAGCGTGGCCAGCAGGTCTATCGCCCGCCGGTAGTATGCGTCGCCGGCCGCCGTCGGCGTGACCTGCGACGGCGAACGCTCGAGCAGGCGCACGCCGAGTTCGTCCTCCAGGGCGCGCACCCGCTGCGATACGGCGGGCTGGGTGGTGTGTTCACGTGCGGCGGCGCGCGAGAACGAGCGTTCTTCGTAGGCAGCGGCGAACAGGCGAATCGCAGTCAGGGATGGCATGGTTTCCGCGTCGATGTGGGCGGTCTCGAGGCCTGCATTGAATAACGAAAAGTGATGGTCATGATTATGAATCATCATTTGGCGTAATGCGAATCGATCGCTACAGTGCGGCCTCGAAACATCCTGTTGGCCCTCACCGTGGAGCCCTGATGACCCGCCTGGACCTCAGCTGCGACGCCACCGTCGATATCGCCTCTCAGCGCAAGCTGCGGGATGCATTTGGCCGCTTCGCTACCGGCGTCACCGTGATCACCGCGCTGTTGCCCGACGGCCGGCGCACTGGACTGACAGTGAATTCGTTTACGTCGCTGTCGCTCGAGCCGGCGATGCTCCTCTGGAACCTGCGTGCCGGCTCGCCGTCCGAGCCTGCGTTCGGCAAGGGCTGCGCGTTCGCGGTCAACGTGCTCGCCACCGCGCAGCACGAAGTGTCGCAGCGTTTCTGCCGCCCGTCGGACGACAAGTTCACCGGCGTGGCGACCGAGGACGGGCTCGATGGCGTGCCACTGCTGTCCGGGAGCCTGGCGACGTTCGAATGCCGTCTCGAAGACACGGTCATCTGCGGCGACCACCGTATCTTGATCGGGCGCGTGATTACTGCCCGCTATGGCGAAGGCGAGCCGCTGATCTACAGCCAGGGCCGCTACTGCACGGCTGCCCAGCTTGCCGCCTGACGAGGGCGGCTGATCCTCACTGTCCCGCAACAGTCTTCCCGCAACAGCCTTCCCGCAAACGGAGAACCGCATGAAACTGTCCACCTTCATGATGCCGCTGCACCCCGTGGGCAAGCCGTGGCCGCTGTCGCTCAAGGAAGACCGCGAGGCGATCATCCTGGCCGACCGCCTCGGCTACTCGGAGGCCTTCGTCGGCGAGCACGTGACCGACGCCGCCGAGACGGTAACCTCGTGCATGATGTTCCTCGCCAGCCTCGCCCACGACACCAAACACATCAAGCTCGGCACCGGCACGATCAACCTGCCCAACAGCCATCCTGCCCACGTCGCCTCGCAGGCGGCCATGCTCGACAACATCCTGGAAGGTCGGTTCATCATGGGCATCAGCCCCGGCGGCCTGATGTCGGATGCCGAGGCCTTCGGCAACTACGGCCGCGATCGCATGGCGATGTTCGTCGAGGGCATCAATATGGTGCTCGACATCTGGGCTGGCGAGGCACCGTACAACCTCAAGGGCCAGTTCTGGGAGGTCACCACCGAGAAGACGATGATTGCCGAGATCGGTACCGGCATCATGCTCAAGCCCTACCAGCAGCCGCATCCACCGATCGTCGGCACCGTGGTCGCGCCGTTCTCCAAGGGCGTGGTGGCGATGGCCGAGCGCGGCTGGAAGCCGATCTCGGCGAACTTCCTGCTGCCGCAATGGGTGAAGACGCACTGGGACAGCTTCGTGCAGGGCAAGCAGAACATCGGGCAGGTGGCCAGCCCGGCCGACTGGAGCGTCGCCAAGTGCATCTTCGTCGCCGACGACGATGCCACGGCCCAGCGCTACGGCTACGGCGAGGACGGCCCCTACCACCACTATTTCAAGCAGCTCATCCGCAAGCTGGTCGGCTTCGGCAATCGCGGCAACCTGTTCAAGGCCGACCAGAGCATGCCCGACGAGATGATCACGGCGGATTACGTGACCCGCAAGCTCACGATCGCCGGCACCGTCAACAGCGTGGTCGATCAGATCCTCGCCTTCCGCGAGGAAGTGGGCGACTTCGGCACGCTCGTCTATGCGTCCCTGGACTGGAAAGACCCCGCGCTGGGCAAGCGCTCGATGGAACTGATGGCCGAGAAGGTCATGCCCGCGGTGAACGCCGCGATCGCGTCGGGCAAGACTGCCCGCGCCGCCTGAGGAGAACACCGGATGTTGAACGTAGCCGTGGTCGGCATGGGATGGTGGGGCAAGATCATCGTTCCGCTGCTCAAGACCAGCAGCAAGATCACCGTCGGCAAGGTGGTCGAGGTCAATCCCGATTCGATCGCCGATTTCGCGCGCGAGCATGGCGTACAGGTGGTGACGAGCTATGAAGAGGTGCTGAAGGATCCGTCGATCCAGGCGGTGGTGCTGTGCACGCCGCACACCCAGCACACCGACCAGATCGTCGCCGCGGCAGCCGCTGGCAAGCATGTGTTCTGCGAAAAGCCTCTGTCCATGACCCGTGCCGACGTGCTGCGCGCGATGGCCGCGGTGGAGAAGGCGGGCGTCGCGCTGGCCGTCGGCCATGAGCGCCGCTTCGAGCCGCCGATCCTCGAGATGATGAAGATCGTCCAGTCCGGGGTGCTCGGCAAGCCGCTGCAGGTCGAGGCCAATTTCAGTCAGGACAAGTTCCTGTCGCTCGCGGCGGACAACTGGCGCCTGTCCGGCAAGGAAGCGCCGGCCGGACCCATGACCGCGACCGGTATCCACCTGCTCGACCTGTCGGTCGGCGTGTTCGGCGAGGCCGACCATGTCTACGCGAGCGTGAAGCAACTCGGCAGCCACCTGGTCAACGGCGACACGCTGGCGATCCTGGTGTCGTTCCGCAATGGCGGGCATGCGCTGATCAGCGCGATCCTCGCCACGCCGTTCGAAGGACGCTTCGCGATCTACTGCAACGAGGGCTGGATCGAGGTTCGGGACAAGACCCATCCGGAAGCGCCGGAAGGCTGGACGATGACCCAGTGCTTCCGCGGCGGACGGCGCGAGGTGAGAGAGTTCCCGCCGGTGCCCGGCGTGCTCGCCAACCTCGAGGCCTTTGCCGACGCGGCCGAAGGACGCGCGCCGTACCCGGTGCCGCGCGAGCAGATGGTCGCCAACATATCCGCGCTCGAGGCTATCTTCAAGGCAACGAAGAGCGGCGTGGTGGAGAAGGTCGAAGGTTGAGTCAGTCCCCGGCCCAGGCCCGGAAGTCGAGCGTGGTGGTGCAGCCGGGACGGGATGGGTTGCTGCCTTGACCGCGTAACAGGGGATGCCCTCCACGCCGGCGACC
>CAMDXD010000157.1 GCA_945877995.1 Bordetella parapertussis | reverse complement strand
AGCGCGTCGTGCGTGGCCTGGTAGGAGACCTGTTGCGCGATCCGCCGCTGCTGGGTCACGTCATGCAGCACAAGCACGACCCCGGTGATGCCGCTGTCGTTGTTGCGCAGCGGGGCGGCAGAGGCGTCGACGAACAGCTCGGCACCGTCGACGCGCTCGAGCACGTGCTGGTCATTGAGTTCCACCAGCGCGTTGCGCAGCAGGCACTCGCCGACCAGGTCGAGCGGCCGGGCGCGCTGGACCTCGTGCGAGATATGGCACAGGTCGCGGAATGGTCTGCCGATCGCCTGTGCCGACTGCACGCCGAGCAGCGTCTCGGCCACCGGGTTCAGGTACTCGACGCAGCCCTCGGTATCGGCCGTGATCACTGCGTCGCCGATCGAAGCGAGCGTGACCTCGACGCGCCGTTTCTCGCGGCGCAGCGCCTCTTCCGTGCGCTTCAGGTCGGTGATGTCCATGAAAGCCGCGACCGCGCCGTGTGGCTTGCCTTCCTTGTCGAACAGCGGTGTCGCGTTGCCGTACACGTTGCGCACGCGGCCGTCCTTGAACACCAGCTGCTGCTCGAAATCGCGCACCTCGATGCCGAGTCCGGCAGCCACCTGCATCGGCAACTCGTATGGAGCGATCTCGACATGGTCCTTGAATGCCCGCGCATCGCCAGGGAGAAGATCCGGCTGATCGAAAGTGCCGGTCCCGGGGGGCGCCGCATCTAGCAGTGCGTACGACGCGCGGTTGCCGGTGATGCGGGTGCCATCCGGGTCGTGCGCGATCCAGACCGCGACGGGTACGGCATCGAGCACCGCCGCCAGTTCGGCGGCCTTCGCGCGCTCGCGCTGCTCGCTCTGCATCAGGTCCGCCTGCGCCTGCTTGCGCTCGGTGATGTCCTGCAAGGTGCCGATCATTGCCCGCGGCCTGCCCTCATCGTCGTACTGCAGCAGCGCGCGCGCCACGATCATCCGCTCGCGGCCGTCGGGCAGCATTACCCGGTAGTCGACGTGGAACTCGCCGCCCTCTTGCAGCACGCGGGCGCGTTCGTCGATCACGCACTGGCGATCGTCGGGATGCGCGAAGTGCGGCGAGCCCGAGATCGTCGGCGTGAAGGTGTCCGGCGCCAGGCCGAAGATGCGGTACAACTCGTCCGACCACTGCATCGTGCCGCTCACGAAATCGTGCCGCCAGCTGCCGACGCGCCCGACGCGTTGCGCGAGCAGCAGGTTCGATCCGTTCTCGCGCAGGTCGGCTTCGGTCTCGCGCCGCGCGATGTCGTGCCTTTCGAGCGCGCTTGCCATCTGGTCGAGTGCGTCCGAGGCTTGCCGCAGTTCGGACACGCCCGAGCGCGCCGCGCCGCGGGCCTGCAGGTTGCCGCCGCCAATCTGGCGCGCGACTTCGATCAGTCGGTTGAGCGGCCGCAGGAGCAGCACGTTCAGGCTCGCCCATGCGGCCAGCATCGACAGCACGGTCAGCAGCGCGAGCATGTACAGATCGTCGCGCAGGTTCCGTTCAATGTCGCGCATCGGTGGCTCGGTGGGCAGGCCGACCGCCAGATAGACGCCGCGCGAGGTCCCCTGCAGTGGCAGGCTGGCGTACGCCCGGTCCACGCCATCGGTATCCCTGGCCACCAGCGTGAAGGGACTGTTGTCGCTGGTCGCGGCGCGCAGTTGCTGCGCCAGAGCCCAGCGTGAGCCTGCGCGGGAGGCCTCCGGATGCATGGCAACCAGCGCGCCTTCGGCATCGAACACCGCGATGGTGGCATTCGCGGGCAGCCGGCTGCTCAGCGCCAGGCTTTCGAGCAGTCGCGGATCGGCGGTCGCGTGGGTCAACGCGCCGACCCTTCCGTCTGGCGACACCCGCGGGCGGGCGATCTCTGCCAGCACTTCACGGTCGCGCAGTGCCAGCAGCACCCGCGCCGCCTCTTGCTGCAGCATGGCGATCGCCTGCCGGCGCTGCTGCTCATGCACATTGAATGTATACAGCAGCGCCGGCAGCACCGCGAGCAGGAGCATGCCCAGGAAGCGCGTGCGAATCGAGGCGGCGCTAAACCTCACGCGCTCGAATGCCGGTTGCTGCGGTTCGTGTTCGCTGTGTCGTCGCTCGTGCATGGACCGGAAACGGATGGGGAAGGACTCTGCGGCGGCTGCGCCGGGCGGTGTTGGCTCGGAGCCTTCCGGGATCGTACTGTTAACGGCCTATGCAGCGAAATCTGAAGGTTTAATACAGCGTGCAGCCGTCCGGGAAGGTGCTGCTGCATCGGGCCCCTGCTTTGCGTGCCTGCCCCTGAGACCCTGCTGCGACATGCTATCCTAGACCTTTGTCTGGACCGTCGTTTCTGCGGGTGCCGACGAGAAAAAGGTAACGATGGCCACGGTTGAACTGACCGACGCGAATTTCGAACAGATCATCACCGAAAACGCTCAGGTGATCATCGATTTCTGGGCGCCCTGGTGCGGCCCGTGTCGTCAGTTCGCGCCGGTGTTCGAGGCTGCATCCGGGAAGCATCCCGATTTCGTGTTCGCCAAGGTCAACTCGGACGACGAGCAGGCGCTCGCCGGGCAATTCGGCATCCGCTCGATCCCGACCCTGATGGTCTTCCGCGAGCAGGTGATCCTGTTCAGCGAAGCCGGAGCGTTGCCGGCGCCGCAGCTCGATGCGTTGCTCGAGCAGGCGCGTACGCTCGACATGGCGGAAGTGCACCGCGAGATCGCCGAGCGCTCCGAAGGCGATGGGGCTGGAACCGGTTCTGCCTGAGCGACGTCCCCCGTCCCCCGTCCCCTGTCCCCTGTCGCCCGCCGGCGCTCACCCTCATTGCACCAGCCGCGCGTCCAATCCGACCAGAAAGTGAGACCGGTATGGTCACGATCCGGAAAAGTCTCGATCGAGGGTATGCGAACCACGGCTGGCTGGAAGCTCGGCATTCGTTCTCGTTTGCCGGCTACCATGACCCGCAGCACATGGGTTTCGGTCCGCTGCGCGTGATCAACGAAGACCGGGTGCAGGCCGGACGCGGTTTCGGCAGCCATGGACATCGCGACATGGAAATCATCACCTGGATCCTCGACGGCGCGCTGGCGCACCGCGACAGCATGGGGAACGGCTCGACGATCCGGCCAGGCGACGTGCAGCGGATGAGTGCCGGAAGCGGCGTGATGCATAGCGAGTTCAATCCTTCGCAGGATGAACCGACGCACCTGCTGCAGATCTGGATCGAACCGGACCGGCACGGGGTCGAGCCCAGCTATGAAGAGGCGCGGTTCCCGGCCGACACCCGGCAAGGTCGGCTGCGGCTGATCGCGTCGAACGACGGCCGCGAAGGTTCGGTGAAGATGCAGCAGGCTGCGGCGGTGTACGCGTCGCTGCTCGACGGCGAGGAGGCGCTGAAGCAACCGGTGGCCGCCGGACGCCGGGTTTACGTGCATGTCGCTCGTGGCGAGGTGACCGTGAACGGGCACCCGTTGTCGGCCGGAGATGCACTGAAGGCCGAGGGCGAGCGCGAACTGCTGCTCGAGCGGGGCTGCGGCGCCGAGGTACTGCTGTTCGACCTTCCATGAACGGAGATACGGTGAAACCCGACAACGGCCCGCAACTGCGCAACGGCTTCCTCGCACGCTACGGTACCCTGATAGGACGCCTGCTGTTCGCGCCGCTGCTGCTCGGCTACGCGGCGTTGAAGGTGCGGGCGCTGATGGGCAGCGTCCAGGCCGACGCGCTGCAATCGTTCCCGGTGGCGCAGGTCGCGCTGTACCTCACCATCCTGGTCGAGTTCGCGGGCGGGATGATGCTGGTGCTCGGCTATCGTATCCGGCTCGCCGCTGCCGCGCTGATCGTCCTGTTCGTCGGCGTGACCGCACTGATGCTGCCGATGGTTGGCGCGCCCGGCGGCATGGGCATGGCGTACGTCGACCAGATCGTGAAGAACCTGGCGTTCATCGGCGGGCTGATGCTGCTCGCCGTGCATGGTGCCGGGCCGTTGAGCCTGGATGCGCGGCGCGAACGCAGGATCGCCGTACGCTGAGCGCGGCTCAGCCGTAGATCATCTTCGGCAACCAGGTCGCCAGTGCCGGGAAGTACCAGACCACGAAGATGCAGACCACCTGGATCGCGACGAACGGGATGATCCCGCGGTAGATATCGCCGGTGGTCACCTCGGGTGGCGCGACCCCGCGCAGGTAGAACAGCGAGAAGCCGAACGGTGGCGTGAGATAGCTCGTCTGCAGGTTGATGCCGATCAGGATCGCCAGCCACACCGGGTCGACGTCCATCTTCAGCAGCACCGGCGCGGCCAGCGTCACCACGATGAAGATGATCTCGAACGGGTCCAGGAAAAACCCGAGTACGAAGATGATCGCCATCACCACGAACAGTGCGCCATCGGCGCCGCCCGGCATCGCGTTCAGGAACTCGTGCACCAGGTTCTCGCCGCCCAGCCGCGAGAACACCACCGAGAACACGCTGGCACCGAAGAAGATCACGAACACCATGCCGGTGATCACCAGGCTGGAGGTGCCGGTCTCGGACAATGAACGAACGCATTGCGCGCGGGTGCCGCGCAGCAGCAGTGCCCAGGAAAGCAGCCCGATCAGCAGCACCACTGCCAGCGTGAGCAGGCCCAGCGCACCGGCGACGAGATCGACGATCGCCAGCAGTGCCAGCAGCGCGATCCAGAACCAGAAGTTGAAGCGCTCGACCCGCTCCGGCGACAGGCTGCGCGAATACCACTCGGACAGCATGCGTACCAGCATCAGCACCAGCGCGCCGACCGCGCCAACCGATGCCGACTCGGTCGGCGTCGCCACGCCGGCGATGATCGAACCGAGCACCGCGACGATCAGCAACAGCGGTGGCACCAGCGCGATCACCACGCGGCGTGGCAGCGAGGCCTTCTGCGCTGCATCGAGCACCAGCGCCGGTGCGGTATGCGGCAGGAAGAACGCGCGTCCGCCGACCCAGAGTATGTAGAGACCGGCCAGCAGCAGGCCGGGCAGGAAGGCGCCGGCGAACAGGTCGCCGACCGACAGCGTCTCGGGCTGGAAGTTGCCCTTGGCCATCTGGGCCTGGCTGTAGGCACTCTGCAGCACCACCGCCAGCACCACCAGGATGGTCGAAGGCGGGATGATCTGGCCGAGCGTGCCCGAGGCGCAGATCAGGCCGCTCGCCATCCGCTTGTCGTAGCCTGCGGCGAGCATCGAGGGCAGGCTGATCAGGCCCATGGTCACCACCGTTGCGCCGACGATGCCGGTCGAGGCGGCGAGCAGCGTGGCTACGATGATCGCCGAGATGCCCAGCCCGCCGCGTACCGGGCCGAACAGCTGGCCCATGGTGGTCAGCAGGTCTTCGGCGATCTTCGAGCGTTCGAGCAGCACGCCCATCACCACGAACAGCGGTACCGCGATCAGCACGTCGTTGGTGAGGATGCCCCAGTAGCGCAGCGGCAGCGAGTTGAAGTAGCTCAGGTCGAACACGCCGAGCGACCAGCCGAGCAGCGCGAACAGCACGGCGACACCCGGCAGCGTGAACGCGACCGGATAGCCGAGCATCAGGATGAACACGATCGATGCGAACAGCGCGACCGCGAGTATCTCTCCGAGCAGGATCTGATCCATCAGGTGGCCCCTCCGGTGTCCCCGGGCTGCTCGCGCAGCGCGACCAGCGAGCGGCAGACCAGCGACACACCCTGCAGCCCGACCAGCGCCACGAACACGAGGAAAGTACCCTTCAGCAGGTACAGCCGAGGCAACCCGTCGGCATACTGGGAAGCCTCGTTCATCTTCAGCGAACTGGCGAAGAACGGCCAGCCGTAGGCGGCCATCATCCAGAGGAAGGGCGCCATGAACACGAAGGTGCCGAACAGGTCGACCATCGCCTTGCGCCGCGCCGACATGCGCGCATAGAACATGTCGATTCGTACGAAGCCGCCCTTCAGCAGGCAGTAGCCTGCACCGAACATGATCGCCGCCGCGTGCGTCCACATGTACAGTTCCTGCAGCCAGGTCATGCCGATGCCCAGCGCGTAGCGCAGGTAGACGGTTGCGAAACAGACCACCACCGTTGCCAGGAACAGCACGGCGGTGGTTCGGCCGATGCGATCGTTCAGCGCGTCGATCGCATCGGCGGTACCGAGCAGCAGGCGCTCAGCGCGCACCGGCCCGCTCCGACGTGGGGGGCCGGTGCCGCTCAGACATACTTGAACTTGAGCGAGCGCGCATTGAACATCGCGCGGTCGGACACCTCGGTCAGCGCCGACGTGGTGTTGCGTGCCGCGAAGTAGGCATCGAAGATCTTCCGGCCGAGCGGATCGAGCTTCGCGCGCTCATCGACCAGCAGTTCGCCGGCAGCATTGCCCAGTGCAGCGAGGATCTCGTCGGGCAGGCGCAGGAACTTGATGCCGTGCTTCTGGCGCAGGGTGTCGGAGGCGCGTGCATTGATCCAGTTGTATTCGGCCAGCATGTCCTGGTGGCACGACTGGCAGGCGTGTTCGACGATCGCCTTCAGCGACGGCGTCAGCGCGTTCCACGCCTTCTGGCTCACGATCGCCTGCTGGATCGCCCCCTGCTTCTGGATTCCGGGCCAGTAGTAGAACTTGCAGACCTGGTGGAAGCCGAGGGCCATGTCGTTCGCCGGCCCGGTAAACTCGGCGGCATCGAGCGCCCCGGACTGCAGTGCCGGGAATACGTCGCCGGGGGCCATCAGGGTCGGTACCGCACCGACGCGGCGGATCATCTCTGCACCCAGCCCCGGCATGCGCATGCGCACGCCCTTTAGGTCGGCGACGGTGCGCAGTTCCTTCTTGAACCAGCCAAACGGTGGCGTGCCGATGTTGCCGACCGCGAAGCTCTTCAGGCCGAACTGACCGGACAGTTCGTCCCACAGTTCCTGCCCGCCGCCGTATTCGAGCCAGGCCACGTGTTCGGTGTAGCTCATGCCGAACGGTGCGCTGAAGAAGTAGCCGAACGCGCGATGCTTGCCCAGGTGGAACCCGGGCGTGTCGTGCGCCATCTCGGCCGTACCGTTCTGCACCGCCTCGAAGGTCTGCAGGCCGGGCACCAGTTCGCCGGCGGCGAACACGCGCACGGTCAGCCTGCCTTCGGACATCTGGGTGATGCGCTGGGCCAGGCGCTCGGCCCCCGTGCCCAGGCCCGGCAGGCCCTTAGGCCATGCGGTCACCATCCTCCACTCGATCCGGCCCTGACTGATCGCGGGCGCGGACACGGTTGCAGCGGCCGCGGTGGTCGCTGCAAGGACTGCCGCCTTGCCGGCGGACTTGTTGAGGAAGGAGCGACGGTTCATGCGGGTCTCCGGTGGGGTGGTGGGTCGTTCAGCCGCGCGGCAAAGCCATCTTCTCGACCGTGCCGCGCGCGTTGTCGGTCAGCGCAAACACGGTGAAGAATTCGATCTCCGGTTCCATGCCGTAGCGCTCGACGATGCCGTCGCGCCACGGGCCGGTGTAGAACGCCTTGGCCGCATCCAGCGACTGCCACTGGTAGACGCCACCGGCGGTGCCCGTCTCGCTCCAGATGAAGTGCTTGCTGATCAGGCCCGGTACGTCGCGGAAGCCCGGGGCGATCATGTTGAAATGGGCGAGGCAGGCGTCATGGTCGATCGACGGCGGCAGGCGGTAGCGGACGATGGCGGTGATCATGGGCGGGCCCTGGTGGTCGATGCGTGGTGCACCTTGCATATGATGCGATCCATCATGGTGCGTCGCAGTGGCTTTTTTGTGCGGTCAGGCGCAGTTTCGTAAAACTTTATGCAAGACGCATGCCGACCGTCTGCTGACAGAATATATGAAAAGGTGTTGGCAGTGATTCCCCGATGACTCCGCGCGAGCCGGTCAAACGTCTGTCGGTCGATGCCGTGGCCGATGCATTGCGCGCCGACATTCTGCGCGGCGCGATCGCCCTCGGCGAGGCGTTGCGGCAGGAAACGCTCGTACAACGCTTCGGGGTCAGCCACATCCTGGTGCGCGAGGCGTTGCGCCAGTTCGCCGCGGTAAGCGAGCAGGGGGATATCGGCCTGCCGCCCGGCGGAAGCTAGAATCGGTCGCAACGGAGGGCGCGTCGATGGCGCAGGACAGCGGCAGAGAAATGACGATGAAGCCGGCACAGGACGTGGCCGCGATCCTCGCGCGGCTGGGGGTGGAGGCTTCGGTGTCGGCCGTTTCAGCAGACCCCGGATTCATCGTGTCGCACTCGCCGATCGATGGCGCGTCGATCGGTAGCACGATGCCTTCGGATCTCGATGGTGTCGCCGTCGCCATCGCGCAAGCCTCCACGACCGCCGCCACCTGGCGCAGCGTGCCCCCGCCACTGCGCGGTGAACTCGTGCGCCGCTTCGGCCTGAAACTGCGCGCTGCAAAGGACGACCTCGGCCGGCTGGTCACGCTGGAGAACGGCAAGATCCTGCAGGAAGGCCTGGGCGAAGTGCAGGAGATGATCGACATCTGCG
>CAMDXD010000156.1 GCA_945877995.1 Bordetella parapertussis | reverse complement strand
GGAACACCACGGTCGCCGGATGCAGCACCGAGCTGTTGTGCAGGTCGTCCTGCTCGACGACGTGCGATGCGGCCGCGTTGACCATCGCCGCGAACAGCGGCGACGAGAACGTGCGGTTGGTGAGCACCTGGGCGCCGGTCGCGGGGCTGGCAGCGGCCGGGCCCATGGCAGTCGCGAACGATTCCAGGATATTCACCGGGCGGGCCGTGCGCCCGGCGATCGCGCATGCCAACCAGTCGAGGAACAGGTCTTCACAGCGTGCGACCACGTCTGCCGGGATCTGCTCGTAGCGCAGCGAAGCCAGGAATGCCGACAGCATGGCAGTCTCGCCTGCCGCCGGTGAGGTGGACGGGTTGGTCATCTTCGGTTGCTCCTCAAGTGTGCCGATCGGGGCTGCGCTGCCGTGCATCGCAAGCGCCGTCCCGTCAATGCCCCGCTCAGGCGGCGCGGGACTCGTGCAGCGAACGGATGGATTCTGCGCTGTAGCCGAGTTCGGACAGGATCCGGTCGGTATGCTCGGCCAGCGCCGGCACCGGCGCCATCGCCGCCTCGAAATCGTCGAACGCGGCCGGCGGCAGGACGGCGCGCATGGTGCCGCCGGGATGTTCGACCTCGCGCCAGCGTTCGCGCGCCGCCAGCTGCGGGTGGTCCCAGACATCGGCTGGGGTGTTCAGGCGGCCATTGGCGATGCCCGCCGCATCGAGCCGGGCGACCAGTTCCGCCGCAGTGATCAGCGAGAACACCGACTGGAAGATCACCATCATCTCGGCGCGCCGCTCGGTGCGCTTGGTGTTGCTGTCGTAGCGGTCGTCGCGTGCAAGTTCCGGGCGGCCGAGTACCTTGTCGCAGAACACGGCCCACTCGCGCTCGTTCTGCAGGCCGAGCATCACGCTGTGGCCGTCGGCGCAGTCGAACTTTCCGTACGGCACGATCGTCGCGTGGTCGGGCCCGCTGCGCCGCGGCGCATTGCCGGAGTAGTGTGTGTAGTACACCGGGTGGCTGTTCCACTCGACCAGGCAGTCGAACATCGGCACCTCGATGTGCGCACCGCAGCCGTCGCGCTCGCGCCGGTAGAGCGCCGCGAGGATCGCCGAATAGGCATGCATGCCGGTGGCGATATCGGCGATCGACACCCCGACCTTGCACGGAGTCTCAGCAGTGCCGGTGACCGAGAGCACGCCGGATTCGCTCTGGATCAGCAGGTCGTAGGCCTTCTTGTCGGCATACGGGCCGGTTGCGCCGTAGCCCGAGATATCGCAGGTGACCAGCCGCGGGTGTTTCGCGCGCAGCGCTGCCGCCCCGAAACCCAGCCGCTCGACCGCGCCCGGCGCGAGGTTCTGGATGAACACGTCTGCCCGCTCGACCAGTCGGTGCAGTGCCTCGCGTGCAGCCGCCTGCTTCAGGTCGAGCGACAGCGATTCCTTGTTGCGGTTGAGCCAGACGAAATAGGCCGACTGTCCGTCGACCGCCTTGTCGTAGCCGCGCGCAAAGTCGCCACCGTCGGGCCGTTCGACCTTGATCACGCGCGCGCCGAGGTCGCCCAGCTGGCGCGCGGCGAACGGCGCGGCGACGGCCTGTTCGACCGAGACCACGGTGATCCCGTCGAGGGGGCGGCGCTCAGGGGATGCACTCATCGCGGGCCGCCGTTCAGAACGAGCGTGGCATGCCAAGGACATGCTCGCCGATGTAGGAGAGGATCAGGTTGGTGGAGATCGGCGCGACCTGGTAGAGCTTCGTCTCGCGGAACTTGCGCTCGACATCGTATTCTGCGGCGAAGCCGAAGCCGCCGTGCGTCTGGACGCAGACGTTGGCCGCTTCCCAGGAGGCGTCGGCGGCGAGCAGCTTGGCCATGTTCGCCTCGGCGCCGCAGGGCAGCCCCTCGTCGAACATCCGGCAGCCCTTGAAACGCATCAGGTCGGCGGCCTCGACGTTCACGTGCGCCCGCGCGATCGGGAACTGGATGCCCTGGTTCTGGCCGATCGGGCGGTCGAACACGATGCGGTCCTTCGAGTACTGCGTCGCCTTCTCGATGAACCAGTGGCCGTCGCCGATGCACTCGGCGGCGATCAGCAGGCGCTCGGCGTTCATGCCGTCGAGGATGTACTTGAAGCCGCGTCCTTCCTCGCCGATCAGGTTCTCCGCCGGCACTTCGAGGTTGTCGAAGAACAGTTCGTTCGTCTGGTGGTTCATCATGTTGCGGATCGGCTTGACCGTCAGCCCGTTGCCGATCGACTGCTTGAGGTCGACGATGAACACCGACAATCCCTCCGACTTGCGCTTGACCTGGTCTTTCGGCGTGGTGCGCGCGAGCAGCAGCATCAGGTCGGAGTAGAGCACCCGCGAGATCCAGACCTTCTGGCCGTTGACGATGTAGCGGTCGCCCTTGCGCACCGCGGTCGTCTTCAGGTTGGTGGTGTCGGTGCCGGTCGAGGGCTCGGTGACACCGAACGATTGCAGGCGCAGCTTGCCGGACGCGATGCCAGGCAGGTACTTGCGCTTCTGTTCTTCCGATCCGTGGCGCAGCACCGTACCCATCGTGTACATCTGTGCATGCACGTAACCGGAGTTGCCGCCCGCGTGGTTGATCTCTTCGAGGATGACCGATGCCTCGGTCAGGGTCACGCCGGATCCGCCGTACTCTTCAGGGATCAGCGCGCCCAGCCAGCCGGCCTCTTCGAGCGCCTTGATGAACGCTTCCGGGTAGCCGCGCTCCTCGTCGATCCGGCGCCAGTATTCGCCGTCGAAGGCACCGCACAGGTCGCGGACGGCCTGGCGCAGGGGTTGGTGGGTAGCGGTCGAGTAAGGGGCATTCATCGGCGGTCGGCTCCGGTCCGGGCAGTGTCGCCGAGGATCGTCTGCGCGTCGTCGGCGGGCGGCTTCCATGCCGCGCCGGATTATAGGCATGCTTGACCAGCGGGGACAGCGAATCCTATGATCGTCCGGCTTCGACATCAGTCGTCGCCAGCACCCCGTCAACCTGCGTCCCGCGAGTCCCGTGCAGAAGCCGCGCGGCACGCCCCCGGTACACGCCCAGATACTGGAAACCAACGTGGCAGAAGTTACTTCCGGCTGGCCGGACGACGTCTACGCCGAACTCGAGGCCGCCGGCATCCGCCAGGTCTCCTACGTGCCCGATGCCGGCCACAGCCGGCTGATCCAGCGCTGCCGGGCCAACCCGGCAATGCGGACGGTCTCGCTGACCACGGAGGAGGAGGGCGTCGCCATGGGGCTGGGCGCGTGGCTCGGTGGCGATCGCCACGTGCTGCTGATGCAGTCATCCGGGGTCGGCAACACGATCAACATGCTCGCAGCGCCGATCGAGATGCGGGTGCCCCTGCTGATGCTCGTGACGATGCGCGGCGAGTGGGCCGAGTTCAATCCCTGGCAACTGCCGATGGGGCAGGGTACCCGCGCGGCGCTCGAGAGCGTCGGCACGCTGGTGTACCCGGTCGACCAGCCGGCGCAGATCGCGCCGACCGTGGGTGCGGCCGCGACGATGGCCTTCAACACCGGCCGCGCGGTGGCCGTGCTGATCGGCCAGCGGGCCATCGGCGCGAAGAACTGGAACAAGTAGCAGCCCCCGACACCTGCAGGAACGGATTCCTTCCATGGCCAGTACGAACCCTCCTTCCCATTCCCCGGCGGCGATGCTGCGTCGCCCGCTGGTCGAGGCGATCCTCGCGCGGCGCGCCGATGCGCTGGTGATCACCGGGCTGGGCACGACCTGCTATGACGTGTTCTCGGCCGGGGACAACCCGCTCAACTTCTACAACTGGGCCGGCATGGGTGGCGCGGCCATGGTCGCCTGCGGCCTGGCGCTGGCACAGCCGAAGCGGCGGGTCCTCTGCATCACGGGCGACGGCGAGATGCTGATGGGGCTGGGCAGCCTCGCGACGATCGCGTGCGAGAAGCCGGCTAACCTGTCGATCGTGGTGATGGACAACGAACACTATGTCGAGACCGGCATGCAGGGTACGCATACCGGGCGCGGCGTCGACCTCGCCGGTATCGCCCGCGCCGCCGGTTTTCCGGTCGCCGGCTGCGTGACCGCGCAGGACGGCTTCCCGGCTGCGCTCGAGGCGATCTACGGACCCGGTCCGGTGTTCATGAACCTGAAGGTAGACCCTGCCCAGCCGCCGATGACGCTGCCGATGCGCGACGGTCCCTACATCCGCAGCCGGTTCCGCGACGCGCTGCTCGGCCCGGCGGTCGCGCACCCGGTAATGATCCCGGCATCGAAGCAGCCGTAGCGCAAGGAGCATCGGACGCGGCGGCCGCTGCGCCGGACCCGGGTGAAGGAAGGCAGACGATGGATACCAGCGGCGAGACACTGAAGGTCTACCAGCACTACATCGACGGCCGTCCGGTGGCGCCCTCCGGTGGGCGCCATTTCGAGAGCCATAACCCGTTCACCGCCAAGCCGTGGGCGATGATCGCGCAGGGCGATGCACGTGATGTCGATCTGGCGGTCGAGGCTGCGCACCGGGCATTTACCAGCGGGCCCTGGCCCAGGTTGAATGCGTCCCAGCGCGGTGCGCTGCTTCTCAAACTCGCCGACCTGATCGGACCCGACGCGCAGCGGCTCGCCGAGATCGAAGTGCGCGACAACGGCAAGCTGCTCTCCGAAATGGCCGGGCAGACGGCCTACATGGCGAACTGGTACCGCTACTACGGCGGTCTCGCGGACAAGATCGAAGGCGCGGTGATCCCCACCGACAAGGCCGACGTGCTCAACTTCACCCGCCACGAGCCGCTCGGCGTGGTCGCGGCGATCGTGCCGTGGAACTCGCCGTTGCTGCTCACGGCCTGGAAGCTGGCGCCCGCGCTGGCCGCCGGGAACACGGTGGTGATCAAGCCATCCGAATACACCTCGGCATCGATCCTCGAATTCATGGCGCTGGTCGAACAGGCGGGCTTTCCGCGCGGGGTAGTGAACGTGGTCACCGGCTTCGGGCCGGATGTCGGCGCACCGCTGTCCGAGCACCCGAAGGTGGCGAAGGTCGCCTTCACCGGGTCAGACCGTACCGGGCAGCTGATCTACCAGAGCGCCGCGAAGGGCCTGAAGCCGGTGAGCATGGAACTCGGCGGAAAGTCGCCGAACATCGTGTTCGACGATGCGCAGATCGACAACGCGGTGAAGGGCGTGATCTCCGGCATCTTCGCCGCGACCGGGCAGACCTGTATCGCGGGTTCCCGGCTGCTCGTCCAGCGATCGATTCACGACGCGTTCGTGGATCGGCTGGTCGCCTTCGCGAAGACCGCACGAATGGGTGACCCGATGAGCCCCGGCACGCAGGTGGGGCCGGTGACCAACCAGCCGCAGTACCGCAAGATCCTCGATTACATCGAGATCGCCCGGGGCGAGGGGGCGGTCCCGGTGCTCGGTGGCGGCAAGGCCGTACGGCCGGAATGCGGTGATGGCTGGTTCGTCGAGCCGACCATCTTCGTCGGGGTGGACAACGCCATGCGCATCGCCCAGGAGGAGGTGTTCGGGCCCGTGCTGTCGGTGATCCCGTTCGAGGACGAGGAAGACGCCGTGGGCATCGCCAACGATGTCCGGTTCGGGCTGGCCGCGGGGGTGTGGACGCAGGACATGCGTCGCGCGCTGTCGATGAGCGAGCGGCTGCGCGCCGGTACCGTATGGGTCAACACCTATCGGGCCGTGTCCTATCTGTCCCCGTTCGGCGGCTACAAGCGCAGCGGCCTGGGCCGCGAGAACGGACAGGACATGATCCACGAGTACCTGCAGACCAAGAGCGTCTGGATTTCCACGGCGACGGAAGTGCCGAACCCGTTCGTGATGCGCTGAGCAGATCGTTCGCCGTGCACGCCATCGGACCGGGGTACGAATGAAAGTCGCCGAGTTCCTGCTGCAGTCGCTGGAGGCCGTCGGTGTACGGCACATCTTCGGCAATCCCGGCACCACCGAGATCCCGCTGGTCCGGGCCTGTGCCGGGCGCGGGCCTGCCGGCATTTCCTACGTGGTCGCGCTGTCCGAAGTCTCGGCTGTACCCATGGCCGATGCACAGGCGCGCCTGCGGCGCGGGCTGGGCGTGGTGAACCTGCACGTGGCCCCCGGCCTCGGCAACGGCATGGGCAACCTGTACACGGCCAGCATCGCGAAGTCGCCGTTGCTGGTGCTGGTCGGCAGCCAGGACAGCCGGTTCCTGCATACCGGGCCGATCCTGCACGGTCCGCTGGAGCAGATGGTGCGGCCGCTGGTGAAGGCGGTGTACACGCTCGGTTCTGTCGGGGACATCGCGTTCCATGTCCGACAGGCGATCCGTGTGGCGCTGACGCCGCCGACCGGACCGGTGGCGCTGATCTGCGCCCCGGACCTGCTCGAGCTCGAGATCGATGCCCAGCCGGTGGCGGTGCAGCCACCACGGCTGGCCGGACTTGCTGCAGGTGACGCCGCGGCCTTCGCTGCATTCCTGCGGGCCGCGCGCTCCCCGGCACTGATCGCCGGCGAGGATGTCCACTGGGCCGGCGCGTCGGACGCCCTGCGGCAACTCGCGGAGTCCATCGGTGCGCCGGTATACAGCGGCCCCTACACTGCGATGCTGCCGCTCGATACCCGATCGCCGAGCCATGCCGGGTACCTGTCTCCAGGCTTCAGGGCGATCGGAGAACGCCTGCGCGAGCACGACGCGCTGCTGTTCGTGGGGTTCCGCAATTTCCGCACGACGCTGTATGCCGAGCCCGCGTTGCGCCAGGCGAGGGCATGGCTGGGCCACGATCCCGCGGTGCTGGGGGCCGACGGCGAGTTCGAGCTGGCCCGGCTGGCCGATCTCGATTCCTCGCTCCCGGCGATCGGCACGGCGCTGGCGGCAGCCTCGGTGGCGGGCGAGGGTGCCAGCCAGCGCCGCTGGCTGCCCGAGGTCGCGCTCCCCGAGGCTGCTGCGGCCGTGTTCCATCCGACCCGTGCGATCGTCGCGCTGTTGCGCGCGTTCAGCGGTGCGATCGTGTTCGACGAGTCCGGATTATCCACCTCCGATGTCCGGCAGTTCATCGACGCGCGCGCCGGCGAGTACCTGATCAACGGCAGCGGCGGCATCGGCTGGGCGCTGGCCGCCGCGGTCGGCGGCGCGCTCATCTGCCCGGAGCGGCAGGTGCTCGCGGTGGTCGGTGATGGCTCCTCGCTGTACGCCTCCGAAGCATTGTGGACTGCTGTCCATCGCGGGGCGAAGCTGCTTCTGGTGGTGCTGTCGAACCGGCGCTACGCCACGCTGAACGAAGCCGCCGGGCGGCTTGCCGACGGGCCGATCGACCTGTTTTCCCTGGAGCCGCCAATACTCGACTTCAGCGGCCTCGCCACGCTCCACGGGCTGGCATTTTCCCGCTGCGACTCCGAGGCTGGACTCGACGACTTCCTGCGCAGTTCGGGCGGCCGTGTCGAAACATCGACCCTGCTGGAACTCAGGTTTGACCCCTCGATCGCACCGGTGATGGCATCGCGCCACTTCTGACGACGGCCGTCGCCGGTGCGCCGCTGCGGCGGGCTCAGCGGTTGATCGCCGGAAAGGTCACGGCGATACCCCAGGCGAAGGCCAGTGCCGACACCAGCGCCCCGGTCCACGGACTGCCGGTTGCCCGGAAACACCATCGGCTTAGCAGCCCGTAGGCGATGAACATGAGCAGGATGGCCGGGATGATGATCACCAGGAAGAACAGCCGCGACAGGTCGAGTGCGACCGCCAGCACCAGGGACCCGAGGAACAGCGCCTTGGTGGCCGGGTAGGCGAAGCGTGGCGCCTGCGGATGCCGTGCCAGCCCTTCGTCGGCGATCGCCCAGACGAGCGTCCCGACCAGCATCGCCAGTATCAGCGGGCCACGCCCGTCGGCAGGCCAGAGGTTGAAAACGTAACGGTCGATCGGGATACCGACGGCCAGCGTGGCCCAGGCGATCATCGTGAGTGCGATCGCCGCGGTGGCCAGATGCG
This sequence comes from Bordetella parapertussis, assembly GCA_945877995.1. Classification (GTDB taxonomy): domain Bacteria; phylum Pseudomonadota; class Gammaproteobacteria; order Burkholderiales; family CAIKXV01; genus CAIKXV01. The sequence goes on along the minus strand of CAMDXD010000156.1, from coordinate 555 downwards.
GCACGCAGACCGTCGGGGGCGCCAGCCGCCCGTTGCGCACGAGCCATGCACCGCCGACCGCGGTGAGCAGGCCGTAGAGACCGAAATGCAGCAGCAGGTAGTCGCCGAGCAGGATCGGCAGGAAGTGCGAGGGCACCAGCCGCAGCAGGAGTGGCGTGGCGAGCGCGGGCCCGACCGCCAGCCACAGCCAGTCGCGCCGCGCGAGTGTGCGCAGCGGCAGGCTGGGGGCTGCGGGCACCGGATGGCCGCGCAGGTTGCCAGCCGCGCGCCAGCCGAGCAGCGTCGACAGCGGCCATGCAAGCACGATGGTACCCGCCAGCAGCCCGGCAATCGCGGGACCGCGGGCATCGATGAACGTGCCGGCCGGTGCCGTCGATACCGCGCGCTGTGCGCCGTCGAAAGCCCGGCGAAGCCAGGCGAGCGCTTCGTGCTGGCTGGTCGAATGGTAAAGAACGCCGATGTGCTCGGCGCCATTGGCGAGCACGAAGCGTCGCGCGCTGCCATCTTCGAAGCGTCCGTAGGTCTGCCCGGGCACGACGCCTTGCGCGTCCTCGT
>CAMDXD010000155.1 GCA_945877995.1 Bordetella parapertussis | reverse complement strand
AGCATTTCCGGGCTCCATGTGACGATGGTTGCCGCGCTGGCCTTCCTGCTGGTGGACGCCGGTTGGCGGCGCAGCAGCCGCCTCGCGCGCCGCCTGCCGTCGCGCAAGGCGGCGGTGATCGCAGGGCTTGCCGCGGCCTGTGGCTATGCGCTGCTGGCAGGTTTTTCGGTGCCGACGCGGCGTACGGTGTTCATGCTCGCCGTGCTCGCGGTCGCGCTCTGGCGTGCGCGCCGGGCATCGGCAGCCGACGTGCTTGCCGGTGCGCTGCTGCTGGTGATCGTCCTCGACCCCTGGGCAGTGCTCGCGACCGGGTTCTGGCTCTCGTTCGGTGCGGTCGCGGTGCTGATGACGGTCTCTGCCGGGCGCCTCGGCCGGACGGCGCCACCGCAGGGCTGCCAGCCCTGCCAGACCATCGTCGAGTGGGGACGCATCCAGTGGGCGATCACGATCGGCATGGTTCCGGCGACCCTGGCGCTGTTCTCCCAGGTGTCGCTGGTGTCCCCGATCGCCAACGCGGTCGCGATCCCGCTGATCGGCTCGGTGGTGGTGCCGATCGCGGTGGTCGCGGCACTGATCCCGCTGCCCGGGCTGTTGCAGGTCGCGCACCTGCTGACCGAGGCCACGATGGTCCCGATCGACTGGCTTGCCAGCCTGCCCTGGGCGGTCTGGACGCAGCCGTCGCCACCGGCATGGGCCAGCCTGCTCGCGCTGGCCGGCATCTGCTGGTGGCGGATGCCCGTCGGCTGGCCGGCGCGCTGGCTCGGGCTGGCCGCGCTGCTGCCGGTGCTGCTCGCGCGCCCGTCCGAGGTGCCGACGGGCACCGCCGAGGCGACCCTGCTGGACGTGGGCCATGGACTGGCGCTGGTGGTGCGCACGGCCAGCCATGTGCTGGTGTACGACACCGGGCCGGCATGGAGCAGCGCGGCAGACGCCGGTTCGCGCATCGTCCTGCCCTACCTGAGGGGCGAGGGCATGCGCCGGCTCGACGCGCTGGTGGTGTCCCACGACGACATCGACCACTCCGGCGGTGCGCGATCGTTGCTGAGCGCGCTGCCGGTGGCAGATTTCCTGTCGTCGCTGCCGGCGGGACATCCCGCGCGCGCAGCCGCCCGCGTCCATCGGGCCTGCGAAGCGGGGCAGGGCTGGACCTGGGACGGCGTGCACTTCCGGATGCTGCATCCGGCGGCGGGCAGCCACGCCATGGCGCTGCCGGACAACGATCGCAGCTGCGTGCTGCAGATAGAGGCCGGCAACGAGCGCCTGCTGGTTACCGGCGACATCAGCGCGGCGAGCGAGGCGCGCCTGATCCGCTCGGCGCAGGCGCGCGGCGGTGGCGACTTGCGTGCCGATGTGCTGATCGTGCCGCACCACGGCTCCCGCACGTCCTCGACGCCCGCGTTCATCGACGCGGTCGCGCCGCGCCTCGCGCTGATGGCGATCGGCTATCGCAACCGGTTTGGCCATCCGCGGCCGGAAGTCGTCGAGCGGTACCTGGATCGCCAGGCGCAGGTGCTGCGTACCGACCAGTCCGGCGCGGTGCGGCTGACGCTCGGGGCCGGCGACTGGCGGCTGCGGCAGGAGCGTGCCCATTCGCGTCGGTACTGGCGTTCGCCCCCGCCCCCACCGCAGGCGCGGGCACAGTAGACTTGTGCTCCAGTCTGTCGAACAGGAGAGCACCCGATGGCCCACGTACCCGTGATCCCGCCCGGTTCCGCACCGCCGCTGGCGCCGTACTCGCCCGGTGTGCGCGTCGACGCCGCACGCCGTGTCGTGCATGTGTCCGGCATGCTCGCGCTCGACGCCGATGGTGCCGTCGTCGGTGCGGGCGACGTGCGTGCGCAGACGCGCTGTGTGCTCGACGCCATTCGCGCAGTGCTCGAGGCGGCCGGTGGGAGCCTCGCGGACATCGCGATGAACCAGATCTTCCTCAAGGACCTCGCGGACTACGCTGCCTTCAACGAAGTCTACCGCGAGTATTTCCCGGCCAATCCGCCTGCGCGTTACTGCATCCGCGCCGACCTGGTGAAGCCCGCGTTCCTCGTCGAGGTGGCGGCCACCGCCTACCTGCCCGAATGAAGCCCGCCGATCGCGGGAGAAGGTGGGGATGGTCGGCTGCGCTGGCCGCGATGCTGCTGCCCCTGCTGCCGGTGGCGTCCGTCGCGCAGTCATGGCCGGCCAGGCCGGTACGGCTGGTGGTTCCGTTTCCGCCGGGCGGAGCAACCGACCTGCTGGCGCGGCAACTGGCCCAGCGGCTGGGTGACGGCTGGGGACAGACGCTGGTGGTCGAGAACCGCGGTGGTGCCTCCGGCGCGATCGCGACCGAGCATGTCGCACGGCAGCCCGGCGACGGCTACACCTTGCTGTTCGCCACGGCTTCCACCCATGCGATCAATCCGGCCGTCAGCAGGGTTCCGTTCCATCCGCTGAAGGATTTCACGCCCGTGGTGAATGTCGCCGCTGCGCCGCTCGGGCTGGTCGTGCATCCGTCGCTGCCGGCGCGTTCGGTGAAGGAGTTGATCGCGCTGCTCCGTGGCCGGCCCGGGCAGGTCGACATGGCCTCGTTCGGCACCGGCACCGGCTCCCATCTCGCCGGGGAACTGTTCAAGGTGATGGCGAAGGTGGACATGGTTCACGTGCCCTACAAGGGCGGTGCCGCCGCGATGACCGACCTGCTGGGCGGGCATGTGACGCTGCTGTTCGACACCTTGTCCAACACGCTGGTCCATGCGCAGTCGGGCAAGCTGCGGCTGCTCGCATCCACCGGGCCGTCCCGGGTCGCTGCCATGCCATCGCTGCCGACGATCGCCGAGACGTTGCCCGGCTATGACGCGATGACCTGGTTCGGCATCCTCGGCCCCGCGGCCATGCCGCGCGCGGTGGTGGTGCGGGTCAACGGCGACGTGGCGAAGGTGCTGCAGGTGAACCAGGTGCGTGCATCGCTCGCCGCGCAGGGGTTCGAGCCGGCGGCGGGCACGCCGGAGGCGTTCGCCGCGCAGATCCAGGCCGACCTCTCCAAGTGGGCTCGTCTGGTCGCCGAGGCGAAGATCCCCGTCGAGTGAGGCTGGCACCAGGCGGCCGGGCCGTGGCCCGGTGCGCCCGGTCAGCGCTGCACCCGATCCAGGGGGGTCAGAAGCCGGGCGTGATCCCCGGCCTCGCCGCGGACAGCACGCGCCGGAAATCCGCCTGGATGCGTTCCAGCGCGGCGATGTCGTCCGCCTCGAAGCGCAGCACGATCACCGGCGTGGTGTTGGACGCACGCGCGAGGCCGAAGCCGTCTGCATACTCGACCCTCAGCCCGTCGATCGTGATGACTTCGCGCGCGCCTTCGAACGTGGCCGAGCGCTGCAGCTCCGCGATCAGCGAATGGTTCTCGCCTTCGGCCATCGGGATGTTCAGCTCCGGCGTGCTGACCGCATCCGGCAGGCTGTCGAGCGCAGCCGAAGGGTCGTCCGTGCGCGAAAGGATCTCCAGGAGCCGGGCACCCGCGTACAGCCCGTCATCGAAACCGTACCAGCGCTCCTTGAAGAACACATGGCCGCTCATTTCGCCCGCCAGCAGGGCGCCAGTTTCCTTCATCCGTGCCTTGATGAACGAGTGGCCTGTCTTCGACATCACCGGAATGCCCTTGCGGGCGGTGATCCAGGGCGCGAGGTTTCGTGTCGACTTCACGTCGTAGATGATCTGCGCGCCGGGGTTGCGCGACAGTACGTCCTGCGCGAACATCATCAGCTGGCGATCGGGGTAGATGATGTTGCCGTCCCGGGTGACGACGCCGAGGCGGTCGCCGTCGCCGTCGAAGGCCAGCCCCAGTTCGGCATCGCCCCGCTTCAGCGCAGCGATCAGGTCCTGCAGGTTCTTCGGCTGCGACGGGTCGGGATGGTGGTTCGGGAAAGTGCCGTCCACCTCGCAGAACAATTCTTCGACGGCGCAGCCGAGGCGTCGGTACAGATCCGGCGCGAAGGCGCCGGCGACGCCATTACCGCAGTCGACCACGATCTTCATCGGCCGTGCAAGCTTCACGTCGGACAGGATGCGCGCGATGTACGCCTCGCCGACCTCGGCCGTACGGTATCCGCCGGCACCGCTCGCGAGGTCCCCGGATACGATGCGCGCGCGCAGTTTCTGGATGTCTTCCCCTGCCAGCGTGGTTCCGGCCAGCAGCATCTTCAGGCCGTTGTAGTCGGGCGGATTGTGGCTGCCGGTGACCATCACCCCGGAGCCGCCGGCCTGTTCCCAGGCCGCGTAGTAGACCATCGGTGTCGCGACCTGTCCTACGTCGATCACGTCCACGCCCGCCGCCCGCAGACCGCGGGCGAGCGCATCGCTGAGCGCGGGCCCGGAAAGCCGGCCGTCGCGCCCGATGGCAACCGTCCGCGCATTGCGCGCGAGCGCCTCGGAGCCGATCGCCCGGCCGACCTGCTCGACCGCTTCCACGGTGAGGGTGCGGTCGACGATGCCGCGGATGTCGTAGGCCTTGAAGATCTCGGCGGCAGGGGCCGGCGCCGGGCTGGCGTTGGAAGCAGGGAGCATGCTGGAGCGTCCTTGGGAGCGGGCGGGGCCCTGAGCGGACCGACTGACGCCGCGATTAGAACCGCCGGTCTGGCGGGGTGTCAAACAAAGGGTTCATCCGGCAGGCGCGCATCCCCCGGTATCGCGCGAGTGTCGAGGAAATGCGCGACGCGGCTCGCCAGCCAGCGGGTATGGCCCGGAGGGGGGCCGCCGACGAAGCCGACATGGCCGCCGGCGGCCGGATATTCGAGTGTGATGCTGGCAGACACTGCATCCTGCCGTGGCAAGGCCGACGGTGGCAGGAACGGGTCGTCGAGCGCGTTGATCATCAGCGAACGCACCGCGACCGCGCCGAGCACGGGCTTGCAACTGGCACGCGTCCAGTAGTCGTCGACATTGCGATAGCCGTGCAGGGGGGCGGTGAACAGGTCGTCGAACGCACGCATGGTGCGGGCCCGTGCCAGCGCGCCTGCATCGAACAGCCCGGGGAAGCGCCGGTGCTTCTCCAGCGCCTTGGCCTTGAGCGTCTGCAGGAAGTTCATCGCATAAAGGCGCGAGAAGCCGCGCTCGAGCGCGGCACCTGCCGCAGCCAGGTCGACCGGCGCGCAGACGCTGATCGCCGAGTCGATGATGCCGACTGCGCTGGCGCCCTGTTCCCCGAGCCATTTCATCAGCACGTTGCCACCGAGCGAGATCCCCACGGCATGGACTGGCGCGGCGCCGGCGCGTGCCGCGAAGCGCCGCAGGACCCAGTCCACTTCCGGCGTGTCCCCCGAGTGATAGGCGCGCGCCAGCCGGTTCGCTTCCCCGCCGCAGCCGCGGAAGTGCGGAACCGCGCCGTTCCAACCCAGGCGACTGGCCAACTGCATCAGGGTGCGCGCGTAGTGGCTGCGTGAGCTGCCTTCCAGCCCGTGGAACACCACCAGCCACGGCGCCTGCCCCGCGGCCTCGGGTGCGGGGACGAAGTCGACATCGATGAAGTCGCCGTCCGGTGTGTCCCAGCGCTCGCGCCGGTAGGCGACCCGCGGCTGCTGGCAGAGCTTCGACGCATAGATCGTCTGGGCGTGCGCGCCAGCGAGCCAGCGCGGCGGGCTGAACCCCGGCGCCCCGCTCAATGCAGGATCGGCGGCAGGCCGGCCTCGGCCGGTTCGGCCGCCTGGGGATGCTCAGGTACCGCGGACGCATGGTGCAGGTGCAGCCGCCAGCCGCGCTGGGTGCGCAGGTAGATGTTGGTCGCGACCATGGAAACCCGGCTGCGCGTTTCGTGCGGTGCCCAGAGCGTCTCGTGCAGGGTGTGGATGGCCGTCTGCAGCGTCGATGTGACCAGCGGCTGGGTCATCCGCAGCCGCAGGCGTGGTCCACCCGCGAAGATGCTGCGCCAGGATTGCCGGACCGCTTCGATACCGGTCAGGCGCGGGCCGCCCGGGTGCACGCAGACGATGTCGTCTTCTTCCGCCCAGACGGCCATCATCGCGGACAGGTCTGCTGCTTCGAACGCGCGGTAGAAGGCGATTTCACAGTCGCGGGAGTTGCCGTAGATCAGCGTGTTCATGGGCGGATCGGGGACGGGGAAGATACGCGCATGCGCCCGATCGTATCCAGTACCCGCTCCGGTGTCAGTTGCCGCATGCAGTGGAAATGGCCCAGCGGACACTCGCGCGCGAAGCAGGGGCTGCACGGCAGGCCGAGGCTGACGACCTCGGCGCGCGGCGACAGTGGTGGGGTGAAACCCGGGCTGCTCGATCCGTACAGCGCGACCATCGGGCGGTCCAGCGCCGCTGCGACATGCATCAGGCCGGAATCGTTGCTGACCACCAGCGCGGCAAGCGACATCAGGTCGATCGCCTCGGCGAGCGAGGTCCTGCCTGCAAGGTCTGCCGGTATTTCCTGCGAGCGGGTGCTGCACATCGAACGAATATCGGCGGTGATCGACTGGTCCTTCGACGAGCCGAACAACCAGACCTGGAAGCCGTCCGTGAGCAGGCGGTCGGCAAGGCTGGCGAACTGGCTCGGTGGCCAGCGCTTCGCGGGCCCGTACTCGGCGCCTGGGCACAGCACGGCGACCGGCCGCGTGGTGTCCAGGCCGAGCCGTACCAGCGCTGCGGTACGCGCATCGACATCGATGTCGAGGACCGGCGCCGGGACCGGAGGCAGTGGCGCACCGTCGTCCAGCGCCAGTGCGGCGAACCGCTCTGCCATCGTCGGCAACCGGGCTTCGTCCAGCAGCCGCGCGTCGGTCAGCAGCCAGTGGCGCCACTCGCCGACGTATCCGATCCGCTCGGGAATGCCGGCGAACCAGGGCACAAGCGCCGACTTGAAGGAGTTCGGCAACAGCCACGCCTTCGCGTACCCGCGCGCGCGGACGGTGCGTCCGACCGCGCGCCGTGCGCCCAGGCTTAGCTGGCCGTGCCGGAAGGGTGCTTCGATCACATCGCGCACGCCGGGCAGGCGGGCGGCGAGGCCGGCGGTCCAGGGCGGGGCCAGCACGTCTATCGCCAGCCCCGGGTCGGCGCGACGGATCAGTTCCAGCATCGGTTGCGCGAGGATCGTGTCTCCGACCCAGGCGGGTGCGACCACCAGTGCGCTGCGGGTCATGACGCTCGCCGCGCGTGAGCGGCCGTGCTCAATGCCCGTGCGAGACCGGCCCGCCCTTCAGCCGGTAGCGTGTGCCGCAGTAGGGGCAGAGTTCCTCGCCGCTGGCCGCGATCGGCAGGAAGACGCGCGGATGCGCGTTCCACAGCAGCATGGACGGCATCGGGCAATGCAGCGGCAGGTCGGCCGTGGTCACCTCGATCAGCCGTTCGCGGTTGGCCGAGCCGGTTTCGGCGGCGGGGTCGGGACGGATCGACATTGCGCGGCTCAGACCGGGGTCAGCCACTCGAGGCGGCGTGGGACCCGTCCGTGCACGCAGTCGAAGTACAGCGACTGGATCTTCTGGGTGATCGGGCCACGGGAACCGCTGCCGATGCGTCGGTTGTCGAGTTCGCGGATCGGCGTCACCTCGGCGGCGGTGCCGGTGAAGAACGCTTCGTCTGCGATGTAGACATCGTCGCGGGTGAGGCGCTTGGAAATCACCGGAATGCCGAGTTCTTCGGCCAGATGGATCACCGCATCACGGGTGATGCCGATGAGTGCCGACGTGAGTTCGGGCTCGTACAGCTTGCCGTTCTTCACGATGAACACGTTCTCGCCCGAGCCTTCGGCGACGAAACCATCCACGTCGAGCAGCATCGCCTCATCGTAGCCGTCTGCCGTCGCCTCGAGGTTGGCAAGGATGGAGTTCGCGTAGGTCGCGGCGAACTTCGCGCGCGCCATCGTCACGTTCACATGGTGTCGCGCGAAAGACGAGGTCTTGACGCGGATGCCCTTCTCGAGGCCCTCGGGCCCGAGATAGGCGCCCCACGGCCAGGCGGCGATCGCGACATGCACGCTGGCACCCTTCGGCGACACGCCCATTTTCTCGGAGCCGTAGAACGCGATCGGACGCACGTAGCACGACTCGAGCTTGTTCTCGCGCACGACCTCGCGGCACGCCTCGCCGAGCTGCTCCCGGCTGTAGGGGAGCTGCATCTGGTAGATGTGGGCCGAGTTGGCCAGCCGCTCCATGTGCTCGTTCAGCCGGAAGATCGCCGTGCCCTTGTCCGTCTTGTAGGCGCGGATGCCTTCGAAGACGGCGAGCCCGTAGTGCAGGGAGTGGGTAAGGACATGGATGTTCGCCTCGCGCCAGGGCACCAGCTTCCCATCGAACCAGATCACTCCATCGCGGTCGGACATCGACATGGCCATTCCTTCGGATTCTTTTGGATATTCGGGCAACTGCTTCGGGCAACTGCTTCGGGCAACGCGCGCATGCATCCGGTCGTGCGACTGCCGGTTGACCGTGCGTGCGATTGTAGCGGAACTGCCGGTCCTGAAGAGCCTTCGGCACCCGGGGGGCGGGGGCGACGCAGCTTGACCCTCGTTCGGGTTGATGCAAGCATTGTCCCGGACGCAGCATCAAGGGAGATGTGTTGACGAGAATCGGAGACCTGCTTAAGCGCGCCGGCGATGCGGTCATTTCCGAGACCGACGGCGAAGAG
>CAMDXD010000154.1 GCA_945877995.1 Bordetella parapertussis | reverse complement strand
CGCCCCACCACGACCGCGTCACTGCCGCTGAGCTTCGCGCCGATCGAATCGAGCATGCGCATCATGCCTGCGGGCGTGCACGGCGGGAACCGGGTGTGTCCGCCGAGCAGGTCGCCGCGGTTCAGCGCATGGAAGCCGTCGACGTCCTTTGCGGCCATCACCTCGGCGAGAATCGCAGATTCGTCCAATCCCGACGGCAGCGGCAACTGCACCAGGATACCGTGGATCAAATGGTCGCCGTTCAACCGACGCACCACCTCGAGCACTTCGGCCTGGGACGCCGTGGCGGGCAGTTCGACCACCTCGGAATGCACGCCGACGGTACCGCAGGCCCGGATCTTGTTGCGCACGTAGGCGCGCGAGGCCGGGTTGTCGCCGACCAGCAAAACCGCCAGCCCCGGGCGGATTCCGCGCGCCGCGAGCACGTCCACCCGGGTCCTGCACTCCGCCAGTACCTGTTCGGCGAGCGCCTTGCCATCAATACGCTGTGCAGCCATCGTTGCCTGTCCCGTCATACGATCCGCGCGCACTTTAGTGTAAAAACGCGGGTCCCGGCAACTGCGGCCAGTGCGGCACCCTCAGCGTCCCGCGCACAGCGCGATGATCGCCGCCACGCGCCGCCGCCGCTGCTCGAAGCGCAGTTCGGTGCACACCGAGCGCACGAGTTGCAGGCCGCGGGCGCGCCGTACCGCATCCGCACTGCCGTGCCGGCCCTCCAGGCTTTCGACGTCGAAGCCGGTACCGGAATCCTCGATCTCGACCAGCAGGTACTCGCCGCCGTCAAAGGGCTCGAAGCACGTTGATCCGGTCATCCGGCGAGCGCGCAACGGCGACGATGTCGCCGCTCAGGTGGCGCGCGGGCTGCGCGAGACCAACTCCGCGATCACATCCTGAACCGGCAGCCTGCCCGGTACGGCCGAGAACTCGCGTTCGATCGCCTCGAACAGATGCTCGACCATCTCCACCCGCCCCTGGCAATTTGCCAGCAGTTGAACGGTGATGTCCTGGAACCGCAGCGCGGTGACCGCCTTGCCCACGCGCGCTTCCATGTCCCCGGCCAGTTCGGCGCTGCGCGCCATGGCTTGGCCCAGTTCTTCGTTGATCTGCGCCACCTGGCGCGTCATGTCGTTCGCGTCGCGCTTGGCATGCAGCGCGAAGGTCATGTCCTGCGAGGCCATCGAATGGATCGCCTTCTCGGCCTCTTTCAGCGATTCGCAGACCAGCCCGATTTCCTGGCGGATCTTGTCGCTGAAATGGTGGGTACGCCCGGAGAGCTTGCGCACCTCGTCCGCGACGACCGCAAAGCCGCGCCCGGCCTCCCCGGCACGCGCCGCTTCGATCGCCGCATTCAGGGCCAGCAGGCTGGTCTGCTTGGAAATGCCTTCGACCTCGGCGAGGATCGAAAGCGCGCCCTTGATCTGGGCATCGACGGTTTCCATGTGACCCACCAGTCTCATGCCGACCTGGCTGTTGTTCAGGATGTTCTCGACCAGGGCCTGCGTCGCGGCAGACGAGTGCTCGACGAACCGCTCGAAGGTGATCCGCTCGCCAGTCGCATTGCCGTTCGGCTTGCCGGCGGTGATCGCCAGCGTGATGCGCTGCTGCTCCTGCGTCAGTTCGTGCATCCGACTGAAGCTGTCGGATAGGCTGGTCACGGCTTCCTGCAACAAACCGCTGGTCCGGCCAATGTCGGCACCGACGGCTTGCACATCATGGACGATTGCATGGCGATGGGCCGAGAATGCCTGCGCCAGGGGCGTGTTGGCGAGGCTGCCACCGTGGTCTTCCCCTCCATCCGCGCGATCTTGCGTCGGCACGGCAGCGTGCGCGCGAAGCAGCAGCGCGGATGCCGACACCGCGAGCAAGGCCAGCAGAACGGGCAAGGCCTGCCAGGGCAGTTCCATCGACACCAGCCAGGCAGCCTGCGCCAGGCACGCCGCGGCTGCAATGCCGAGGGTCACCGCAAGATAGCCGGGAAAAGACCGAAAAACGGACGAAGAATGCATCGTGGCTCCAGCTCGAGTGGACCTGTTAGCGGCAGCGCGATGCACAACTTGAGCGGCCCGTCCGTAGACCGTCGGGGAGCCGCGGCGGCGCCAGGACGTCGGTCAGCCGCGCCGCTCAGACCTGCCTCATCCGACCGTCAGCGGGACCCTGTCGGCGGCGCCAGAAGCCCCTTGCCGGGGCTCGCCGGGCGCTGCGCCGGCGCCGGATCAGTGCCCAGGACCTGGATGAACAATTCATCCTGCCTGATCATGCCGAGTTCGGCGCGCGCGCGTTCCTCGATCGCCTCGTACCCGGTCTTGAGGTCCCGGACTTCCGCGTCGAGCGTCTCGTTACGATGCAGCAGGCGCCCGTTCACCTCGCGCTGGGCCACGAGCTGGCGGTCGACTTCCCAGACCCGCAGCCAGCTGCCCTTGCCAATCCAGAGCGGCACCTGAAGCAGGGCGAGCAGCACGGCCAGCCACAGGCAGAGCAATCTCATCGATGGCCGCCCGCGATGCGGGAAAACGCCGCCCCGCGCGGCCCGGGGCGGCAGGCGAGCGTCACCGCAGCTGGCGGAATGCGGAGCGGCCGCCATATCCGGCAGCATCGCCCAGGTCTTCCTGGATACGCAGCAGCTGGTTGTACTTGGCGATACGGTCCGACCGGGACAGCGACCCGGTCTTGATCTGAAGCACGTTGGTCGCCACCGAGATATCGGCGATCGTGGTGTCCTCCGTCTCGCCCGAGCGGTGCGAGATCACCGACGCATAGCCCCAACGGCGCGCGAGGTCGACGGCCTCGAGGGTCTCGCTAAGAGTGCCGATCTGGTTGACCTTGATCAGGATCGCGTTGGCGACGCCCGCGTCGATACCCTGCTGCAGGATACGGCTGTTGGTGACGAACAGGTCGTCGCCGACCAGCTGCACCTTGGCGCCGAGGCGATCGGTCAGCAGCTTCCAGCCGTCCCAGTCGGCCTCGTCCATGCCGTCCTCGATGCTGATGATCGGATACTTGGCGACCCAGCGGCCGAGGTAATCGGCAAACTCGCCGGCGCCAAGTACCGCACGTTCGGACGCCAGCCGGTACTTGCCGTCCTCGTGGAACTCGGAACTCGCACAGTCGAGTGCGAGGGCGATGTCCTCGCCGGGACGGTACCCGGCCTTCTCGATCGCCTCCAGCACCAGCTCGATCGCCGACTCGTTGTTCGGCAGGTCGGGCGCGAACCCGCCCTCATCGCCGACCCCGGTCGACAGACCACGGCCGTCGATCAGTTTCTTCAGCGTCTGGAACACCTCCGCGCCATAGCGCAGCGCCTCGGAGAAGCTCGGCGCGCCCAGCGGCACGATCATGAACTCCTGCATGTCGAGGTTGTTGTTTGCGTGCGCCCCGCCGTTGATCACGTTCATCATCGGCACCGGCAGCCGCATCGGCCCTGCGCCCCCGAGGTACCGATAAAGTGGCAGGCCGGATTCCTCGGCGGCGGCGCGGGCCACGGCCATCGACACGGCGAGCAGTGCATTGGCGCCGAGCCGGCCCTTGTTGTCGGTGCCGTCGAGCTCTATCAGTGCACGGTCGATGAACGCCTGCTCGATCGCATCCAGGCCGATGATCGCCTCGCAGATCTCGGTGTTCACGTGCTCGACTGCCTTCAGCACACCCTTGCCGCCATAGCGCGCCTTGTCGCCGTCGCGCATCTCGAGGGCCTCCTTGGCGCCCGTCGAGGCACCGGACGGCACGGCCGCACGGCCCATCACGCCCGATTCGAGGAGCACATCGGCCTCGACTGTCGGATTACCGCGGGAGTCGAGGATCTCGCGCGCGACCACCTCTACGATTGCACTCATCGCTGTTCTCTCAAGGCTGTGTTTCTGGGTTCCGGAAGGCCGTCCGGATCGCAGTTCAACGCGTGACCCGGCGTTCTGCGAGCGGCCTCGACTTGACCTGCGCATCGAGCGCGGCCAAGGTCTCGAGCAGTTCCGGCATCAATCCGAGCGGCCAGGCATTCGGACCATCGGACAGCGCCTGCTCGGGACGTGGATGCGTCTCCATGAAGATGCCGGAGATGCCAGCTGCCACCGCCGCACGCGCCAGCACCGGCACGAACTCGCGCTGCCCGCCGCTGGAAGTACCCTGCCCGCCCGGCAACTGCACCGAATGCGTTGCATCGAACACGACCGGGCAACCGGTGTCGCGCATGATCGCGAGCGACCGCATGTCGGACACCAGGTTCTGGTAGCCGAAGGAAAAACCGCGCTCACACACCATGATGTTATCGGCCCCGCTCGCCGCGCGCGCCTTGTCGACCACGTTGCCCATTTCCTGGGGTGACAGGAACTGGCCCTTCTTGATGTTGACCACCCGGCCGGCGCTGGCCACTGCCTGAATGAAATCCGTCTGTCGACAGAGGAAAGCGGGCGTCTGCAGCACGTCGACGGCCGCTGCCACCTCGGCCACGTCCGCCGCCTCGTGGACGTCGGTCAGTACCGGCAGGCCGAAGGTGCTGCGCACACCGGACAATATCTCGAGGCCCTTCTGCATGCCAGGCCCGCGGAAGGACGTGCCCGAACTGCGGTTGGCCTTGTCGTAGGACGCCTTGAAGATCAGCGGGATGCCGAGCGGAGCGACGATCTCCTTCAGGCGCCCGGCAATTTCTTCGACCAGGTCCCGCGATTCGACCACGCACGGCCCGGCGATCAGGAACAGCGGTCGGTCGAGACCGGCCTCGAAGCCGCAGAGATTCATCAGGCCACCACCGGTGCCGCGATATCGCGGGCGACAGCTTGCACCTGCTCGGCGCGCACGATCGCGGCCCTGACGAATGCGGTGAAAAGTGGATGCCCGGCTCGCGGCGTGGAGTTGAACTCGGGATGGAACTGCACACCCACGAAGAATGGATGCGCCGGAAGCTCCATCATCTCGGGCAACGACTCGCTCGGGGTGCGCGCCGACACCTTGTACCCGGCCGCTTCCAGCTGAGGCACGTACGCATTGTTCACCTCGTACCGGTGACGATGCCGTTCGTTCACTTCGGCGCCGTAGATACGCGAGGCCAGCGTGCCCGCCAGCACCGGGCAGCGCTGTGCACCCAGCCGCATGGTGCCGCCGAGATCGGACTTCTCGGTCCGCTTTTCGATCTGCCCGGTACGGTCCTTCCACTCGGTGATCAGCGCGACCACCGGGTGCGCCGTGTCGGGGTCGAACTCGGTGGAGTTCGCTCCGCCCAGCCCGCAGACATTGCGCGCGAACTCGATCGTGGCCAGCTGCATGCCCAGGCAGATGCCAAGATAGGGCACGCCGTGCTCACGCGCGAAGCGGATAGCCTGAATCTTGCCTTCGGTGCCGCGCTTGCCGAAGCCGCCCGGGACGAGGATCGCGTCGAGGTGGTCGAGCGATGACGCAGCACCACTTTCGATCTGCTCGGAGTCGACGTACTCGATCACCACGCGCGTTCGGGTCTTGATGCCGGCGTGGTTGAGCGCTTCGTTCAGGGACTTGTAGGAGTCGGACAGGTCGACATACTTCCCGACCATGCCGATATGGACCGTCCGCTCGGGATGCTCGAGGCCGTGCACGAGGGCGTCCCAGTCGGCAAGGTCCGCCGGCCTTGCCTTCAGCCCGAGCACGTCGCAGACGATCTGGTCGAGCCCCTGCTTGTGCAGCATCGAAGGGATCTTGTAGATCGAGTCGGCATCCCAGACCGATATCACCGAGTCGAGCTGCACGTTCGAGAACAACGAAATCTTTGCGCGCTCGTCCTCCGGGATCGGGCGGTCGGCACGGCACAGCAGCACGTCCGGAGAGATACCGATCTCGCGCAACTTCTGGACGCTGTGCTGCGTCGGCTTGGTCTTCAGTTCTCCCGCCGACGGGATGAACGGCACCAGCGTGAGGTGCACGAAACAGCAGGATCCACGGCCAAGCCGCAGGCTCATCTGACGTGCGGCTTCGACGAACGGCAACGATTCGATGTCGCCCACCGTGCCGCCGATCTCGATGATCGCGACATCGGCCTCGCCACCCCAGGCTGCGCGAGCGCCGCGTTCGATGAAGTCCTGGATCTCGTTGGTGATGTGCGGAATCACCTGGACAGTCTTGCCGAGGTACTCGCCGCGCCGTTCCTTCTTGATCACCGACTCGTAGATCTGGCCGGTGGTGAAGTTGTTCACCCGTCGCATCCGGGTGGAAACGAACCGCTCGTAGTGCCCGAGGTCGAGGTCGGTCTCGGCACCATCTTCGGTGACGAACACCTCGCCGTGCTGGAACGGGCTCATCGTCCCCGGATCGACGTTGATGTAGGGGTCGAGCTTGAGCAGGGTGACCTTGAGCCCCCGCGATTCGAGCAGGGTGCCAAGCGACGCAGCGGCGATACCTTTGCCGAGCGAGGAGACGACACCACCTGTGACAAAGATGTACTTGATCATTCCCGACGCAGTCGCTGGTTTTGTCGATCATAGCGCAAAGCGGCCCCGCGACCAAACGGACGCGACAGCAAGTTGCCGACAATCCCGCCGGGAATGCGCTTCGCGTGCGCGGCCAGGCCTCTGCCAAAGGCAGGCGCGCCGGGTTGTGTCAAAATTCAGCCACAATCCCGTCCAGAAACGGGTATTTTCGCGGCCTGATTTTCCGTCGTGCCCGCCGCTGCTGCCGAACGGCAGCAGCGGCGCCCGGGTCCGGCAGGCGCGCGGAATCGTTTTACCTCGAGGAGAGCAACAATGAGCCGTCCAGATGCAGCAGCAGAACTGATCAGCCGGTCGGGCAAGCCCGACTATGTCAAGCACCCCCGGCTGGTCGAATGGGTCCGCGAGATGGCGGCCTTGTGCGAACCTGACAGCATCTACTGGTGCGACGGATCGAAGGAGGAGTACGACCGGCTCTGCCAGGAAATGATCGACGGCGGCTCGATGATCCGGCTGAACGAGCAGAAGCGCCCGAACAGCTTCCTTGTGCGCTCCGATCCGGCCGACGTCGCGCGGATGGAAGACCGTACCTTCGTCTGCACGGCAGACAAGGAAGACGCCGGCCCGAACAACAATTGGGTGGCGCCTTCCGAAATGCGCGCCACGCTGGGCGGCCTGTTCAAGGGCTGCATGCGCGGCCGCACGATGTACGTGATCCCGTTCAGCATGGGTCCGCTCGGCTCGCACATCGCCCACATCGGTGTCGAACTGTCGGATTCGCCGTATGTCGTCGTGTCGATGCGCATCATGACCCGCATGGGCGAGAAGGTGTACGACGTGCTGGGCAGCGACGGCGAGTTCGTGCCCTGCATCCATTCGGTCGGCATGCCGCTGAAAGCGGGCGAGAAGGACATCGCCTGGCCGAGCAACCGCGAACACAAGTACATCGTCCACTATCCCGAGACGAAGGAAATCTGGTCGTTCGGCAGCGGCTACGGCGGCAACGCGCTGCTCGGCAAGAAGTGCTTCGCGCTGCGCATCGCCTCGATCATGGCAAAGGAACAGGGCTGGCTGGCGGAACACATGCTGATCCTGGGCATCACCGCGCCGACGGGCGAGAAACGCTACGTCGCCGCCGCGTTCCCGAGCGCCTGCGGCAAGACCAACCTCGCCATGCTGATCCCGCCGAAAGGGATGGATGACTGGAAAGTCACCACCGTCGGCGAGGACATCGCATGGATCAAGCCGGGCAAGGACGGACAGCTGTACGCGATCAACCCGGAGGCGGGTTACTTCGGCGTCGCGCCCGGCACCGGCCCCGACACCAATGCCACGGCTCTCGGCATGCTCGACGCCGACACCATCTTCACGAACGTCGCGCTGACCGCCGACGGCGATGTCTGGTGGGAGGGCATGACGAAGGTTCCACCAAAGGAGCTGATCGACTGGCAGGGCAAGCCCTGGACGCCGGACTGCGGGCGCGTGGCCGCGCATCCGAATTCGCGCTTCACGGTCGCCGCCGAGCGCTGCGCGACCCTCGATCCCGAGTATGACAACCCGAACGGGGTGCCGATCAGCGCCTTCGTGTTCGGCGGCCGCCGCAACGACACCGTGCCGCTGGTTGCCGAGGGCTTCAACTGGAACTACGGCGTGTACATGGCGGCGACCATGGGCTCCGAGACCACGGCTGCGGCCACGGGTGCGGTAGGCATCGTGCGCCGCGATCCGTTCGCGATGCTGCCGTTCTGCGGCTACCACTTCGGCGACTACTTCAACCACTGGCTGCGGATCGGGCACACGATCACCCAGCCGCCGAAGATCTACTGCGTGAACTGGTTCCTGCGCGACGAGCAGGGCCGGTTCATCTGGCCAGGCTTCGGCGAGAACATGCGCGTGCTGAAGTGGATCGTCCAGCGCACGATGGGTACCGTTGGCGCCGTCGAGACGGCGCTGGGCTGGATTCCCCGTTTCGAGGACATGGACTTCCGCGGCATGGACATCAGCCGCGAGCGCTTCGAGCAGCTGACCCGGGTCGACGCAGAACTCTGGAAGAAAGAGGTCGAGTCGCACGGCGAACTGTTCGAGCAGCTGAAGGCACGTCTGCCGCGGGAGATGGTGCTCAAGCGCGAACTGAGGAAGCTCGACCTCTGGCGCGACGCAGCCTGAAGACCGGTGCCGGGACGGCGGCCGCGCCGTCCCGGCGACTGGCGACTGGGGTCAGGCGACTGGGGCCA
>CAMDXD010000153.1 GCA_945877995.1 Bordetella parapertussis | reverse complement strand
GAGGAACAGCGCGGTCTGCGCGACATCTCCGACCGTGGTGAACACGCCGTCGACCGTGTCCTTCAGCATGATCGTGCGCACCACGTCGTCCTCGCTGATGCCGTGGCGCCGCGCGAGTTCGGGAATCTGCGCGACCACCAGCGGCGTCTTCACGAAGCCTGGGCAGATCACGTTGGTGCGCACGCCCTGCGGGCCGCCTTCCTTGGCCACCGCCTTGGCCAGGCCGACCAGCGCATGCTTGGCGGACACGTAGGGTGCCTTCAGCGCCGAGGCTTCCTTGGAATGCACCGAGCCCATGTACAGCAGGCAGCCCCCGCGGCCAGCCGCATACATCCGGCGCAGCGCGGCGCGGGTGCACAGGAACGCGCCGTCGAGGTGGATGCCGATCATCCGGCGCCATTCGTCGAAGGTGAAGTCCTGTACCGGCTTGACCATCTGGATGCCGGCATTGGAGACCACGATGTCGATGCCGCCGAAGGCGGCCGTGCAGGCATCGAACCCGGCCTCGACCTGCAGTTCGTCGGTCACGTCCATCGCCACGGCGATCGCCCGGCCACCGGCTGCGTTGATCGCGGCGGCCGCCACCTCGGCGCCCGGCCCGTTCAGGTCGGCCAGCGCCACCGCGCAGCCCGCCTCGGCGTACACGCCGGCGATCGCGCGGCCGATGCCGCTGGCGGCACCGGTCACCAGCGCAGCCTTCCCGTCGAGCCGCTGCCCGCCGCTCATGCCCGGCCCTCCCGGCGCAGCACGCGTCCGGGCCGCTCACCGGTCGGGCAGCCGCCGCGCCACACCGGCGTGCCATTCACCATCACCGTGTGGATGCCCGCGGCCGGTTGCACCGGCGCGTCGAAGGTGGCGCTGTCGATCACGGTCGCCGGATCGAACAGCACGAGGTCGGCGAACGCACCCGGCGCCACGCGGCCGCGGCCCTGCAGCCCGAAGCGCGCTGCTGGCAGCCCGGTCATCTTGCGCACCGCGACTTCCAGCGGAAACAGCCCGAGGTCGCGGCTGTAATGGCCCAGCACGCGGGGGAACGTGCCCCACAGCCGCGGATGCGGGCTGGCATCGTGCGGCAAGCCGTCGGAGCCGATCATCGTCTCGGGGAAGGCCAGGATGCGCTGCACGTCGTGCTCGTCCATCATGAAATAGATCGCTCCCGCAGGTTGCAGACGCTGTACGGCTTCTTCGGCCGGGATACCCCATCCGGCCGCGACCTGCGCGAGATCGCGGCCAGCGCATTCCGGATGCGGCGTCGACCACGCGACCAGCACCCGCGAGGACATCGACAGCCGCGATGCACTGAGTACGGTCGAGGACGCTTCGTACGGGTAGCAGTCGAGCGCGACCGGCTGCCGCTGCATGGCATCGGCGATCCGTGCGAGCGTCTCCACCGACCGCCCGTGGTTGGCGAGACCCGCCACCTTGTGGTGCGAGATCACCACGCCGATGCCACAGGCCCGGCCGATCTCGAGCGTCTCGTCGATCGCCGGCAGGATCGCGTCAGCCTCGTTGCGCATGTGGGTCACGTACAACCCGCCGCAGTCGGTCAGCCGGCGCGACAGTTCGATCAGCTCCGAGGTGGGCGCGGCCGCGGCCGGCGGATAGAAAGTGCCGGTCGACAGGCCGATCGCCCCGGCCTGCATCGCCTCGTCGATCGCTGCGCACATGCGGCGGCATTCCGCCGGCGATGCCGCGCGCGACAGGTCGTCCATCGCGGCCGCGCGCAGCGTCGAATGGCCGACCAGGAAGGCGGCGTTGGTCGCGGCGGGTTGCTGCTCGAAGGCGTCGAAGTAGTCGCGGAAGGTCGGGAAGCGGAACCACTCGCCACCCGCATCGAGCAGGTCGAGCGGCTGCGGCGGACGGCCGCGGCCGCAGAGCCCGGCGAGCGAGATGCCGCAGTTGCCGGCAACCACCGTGGTCACGCCCTGGCTGACCTTGGGCAACATCGCACCGCCATCGATCAGCATGCGGTCGTCATGGGTGTGCACGTCGATGAAACCCGGTGCCAGCGCAAGCCCGGATGCGTCAATCGAGGCTGCGCCGCGCAGCGTACCGGGGGCGCCCAGCGCAGTGATGCGGTCGCCGTCGATCGCGACATCGCCGGAAAAGCGCGGCGCTCCGCTGCCGTCGAACACGGTCGCGTTGGAGATCACCAGCGCGGGGCGCCGCTGCGAGGCTGCGAGGGTCGTCGATCCGCCCCCGGCCTCAGTCGGCATCCGGCAGCACCTTGCCCGGATTCATGATCCCCAGCGGGTCGAGCGCGCGCTTGATCGCCTGCATGGTGAGCACCGCGCCCTCGCCATGCTCGCGCACGAGGTAGCCGCGCTTGCCGATGCCGATGCCATGCTCACCGGTGCAGGTTCCGCCGGCATCGATCGCCCGTTCGACGAGTGCAGCATGCAGCGATGCGGTCAGCGCGCGTTCGCGATCATCGCGCGCGAGATAGGTCACGTGGAAGTTGCCGTCGCCGACATGGCCGACGATCGGCGCCAGCAGGCCGGCAGCCCGGCTGTCGTGCTGCGCCGCCAGCACGCATTCGGCCAGCCGCGAGATGGGCACGCAGACGTCGGCAACCAAGCTGTGCGCACCGGGCTGCAGCGCCAGCGCGGCGTAGTAGGCGGCATGCCTCGCCTTCCACAAGCGGTTGCGTTCCTCGGTCTTCTGCGCCCAGCGGAAGGCACCACCGCCATGGCTTGCCGCCAGCCCGGCAACGGTGGCCGTCTGCTCGGCCACGCCGGCTTCGCTGCCGTGGAACTCGTAGAACAGTGTCGGTGCCGGTACGAACTCATCGAGCTTCGAATAGGCAATGGACGCCTGCATCTGCAGTTCGTCCAGCAGTTCGATACGCGCAACCGGGACGCCAAGCTGTATCGTCTCGATCACGCTGCGTACTGCCCCTTCGAGCGAGTCGAACTGACATACCGCGGAGGCGATCCGTTCCGGCTGGCCGTAGAGCTTCAGCTGCACTTCGGTGATCACGCCCAGGGTGCCTTCGGAGCCGACGAACAGACGGGTCAGGTCGTATCCGGCGGCCGACTTGCGCGCCCGCCCACCCGTGCGGATGACCTCCCCTGCCGGGGTGACGACAGTCAGCCCCAGCACGTTCTCGCGCATCGTGCCGTAGCGCACGGCATTGGTTCCCGATGCACGGGTCGAGGCCATCCCGCCCAGCGACGCGTCGGCGCCCGGATCGATCGGGAAGAACAGGCCATGCTCCTTCAGCGCATCGTTCAGTTGCAGCCGGGTCACGCCCGCCTGCACGCGTGCATCGAGATCGTCGACGTTCACCGACAGCACCCGATTCATCCGCGAAAGGTCGAGCGACAGCCCGCCACGCACCGGGATCGACGCACCCTCGATGCCGGTACCGGTTCCGAAGGGCACCACCGGCATGCGGCAGGCCGATGCAAGCCGGAGCGCCGCCGATACGTCGTCGGTGGACTCGACGAACAGCACGGCGTCGGGCAGCGCATGCGCATGGCCGGACTCGTCGCGGGAATGCTGCTCGCGGATCGCATTGGTCGTCTGCACTCGGTCACCGGCCAGCGCGCGCAAGCGGTCCAGGGTCCCTGCTTCGATCATCGACGCCTCTGCGGCAGTTGGTGGGACAATTCTAGACCGTTTCCCCCGCCACCGAGCAGCCCTTGCAACTGTCGCCCGCCACGCCGCCCCTGCCAGCACCCCTGTCCCATCGCTTCTGCGTCGCGCCGATGATGGACCTGACCGACCGCCATGCGCGCTTCTTCCTGCGCCTGCTGTCGCGGCATGCACGGCTGTACACCGAGATGGTCACCACAGGCGCGCTCCTGCATGGCGATCGCGCCCGCTTCCTGCGCTTCGACCGCGCCGAGCACCCGGTCGCGATCCAGCTCGGCGGCAGCGATCCGGCGGCACTCGCCGCCTGCGCGGCATTCGCCGAAGCCGAGGGCTACGACGAGGTGAACCTGAACGTCGGCTGCCCGAGCGACCGCGTGCAGTCCGGGCGCTTCGGCGCCTGCCTGATGGCCGAGCCGGCGCTGGTCGCCGAAGGCGTCGCGGCCATGATCGCGGCGGTACGAATCCCGGTGACGGTGAAGACCCGCATCGGCATCGACCGCGATGATTCGACCGAGCGTCTGTACACGCTCGTCGACGCGGTCGCGGCCGCAGGCTGCCGCACGCTGATCGTCCACGCGCGCAATGCCTGGCTCGACGGGCTCAGCCCGAAAGACAACCGGGAGATCCCGCCGCTGCGCTATCCGGTGGTCGGGCAGTTGAAGCGCGACCGGCCAGGGCTGTCGATCGTGATCAACGGCGGGCTGCAGACGCTCGACGACTGCCAGCAGGCGCTGGATACCTTCGCGCTCGATGGCGTCATGCTCGGCCGCGCCGCCTATTATTCACCCTGGCTTCTGGCCGACGTCGACCGCAGCCTGTTCGGCGATGCGGCGCCTCCCATCGACCGGCACCAGGTGGTCGAAGCGATGATCGACTACGCCTGTGCCCGGATGGCCGAAGGCACGCCGCTCGCCTCCATCACCCGGCACATGCTGGCGCTGTACCAGGCCGTCCCCGGGGCGCGTGCCTGGCGCCGCCTGCTCAGCGAACGCGCACCCCGGGCAGGCACCGCGCAGCCGCAGGCGATCGAGGTGATGCGCGCGGCGCTGGCCTGCGTCGAACCAGGCCGGGCAGCCGCCTGATGCTGCGGCATGCGGCCGGTCCCGCCCTGACCGACGCCGCTGCGACGAAGGCCGCTGCCGCAGCCCAGGCACGCGGCATCGTGGCGATGATGATCAGCGCGCTGCTGCTGATGCTCGGCGATTCGATCGCCAAGATCCTGCTCGAGACCTATCCGATCGGCCAGGTGATCGCGATCCGCCAGCTGGCGGCCCTGGCGGTGATCCTGGCCTGGGCGCTGTCGGTCGGCGGCGCGCAGGTGCTGGTGATCGTGTCCTGGCGCGGGCAACTGCTGCGCGGCGTGCTGTTCCTCGCCGGCACCTTCGTGGTCCTCTCTGCGCTGCACCGGCTGCCGCTGGCGACCGTCACCGCCATCACCTTCGCCAGCCCGATCTTCGTTGCCGCGCTGTCGGCGCCGGTGCTCGGCGAGAAGGTCGCGCGCCGCGTCTGGATCGCGATCATCGTCGGCTTCGTCGGCGTACTGGTGATGATCCAGCCCGGCGCAGCAAGCTTCGAATGGGCACTGCTGCTGCCGGTGATCGGTGCGGCGGTGAACGGCATGCGCGACCTGGTCTCGCGCCGGCTGTCGCGCACCGACCATTCGCTGTCGATCGTGTTCTGGTCGACGCTGATCGTCGGCGCAGGCGGTGCGCTGATGACGCCCTTCGGCTGGCTGCCGGTCAGCGCCGGGGCACTGGGCTGGTTCGTGCTGGCCGGCGTGATCAACGCCGGTGCCCAGTTCGCCATGATCGAAGGCCTGCGCCTCGGGCGCGCCGCAGTGGTCACCCCGTTCAAGTACACCGGGCTCGTCTGGGCGGTGCTGCTGGGCGTGCTGATATGGGGCGAATGGCCCGACCAGTGGCTGCTGCTGGGAGCGCTGGTCGTGATCGGTGCAGGCATCTACATGAGCCGGGTTCCGCCGGCCGCGCGCTGAGCGCGCGATTCACGCGCGCAGGTCGACCCCGACTGCATCGGCGATGCTCGCGAAGCCATCCTGGCGCAGCAGGGCCGCGAGTTCGCGCTTGATCTGGTTGACCCGCGGCAGCCCGTAGAACACCAGGGCGGAATACAGCTGGACGAGCGAGGCACCGCTGCGGATCTTCGCGTAGGCATCGGCACCGCTGGACACTCCACCGCAGCCGATGATCGGCAGGCGCCCGCCGGTCGCGCGCGCGAAATCGGCCAGGCAGGCGTTGGCCCGTGGCAGCAACGGCGCGCCGGAAAGGCCACCGGCCTGCGCGGCATTCCGACTCGCCAGCGGGGACGGCCGCTCGATCGTGGTGTTGCCGATGATCAAGCCGTCAAGGCCGGTCGCAAGCGCCACCTCGGCGATGTCGTGCACCTGCTGCGCATCGAGGTCGGGACCTACCTTGGCCAGCAGCGGCGGTGGCTTGCAGCCAGTCGGGGTCGCCTCGCCGCGTGCCACGAGTACCCTCTGCAGAAGGTCCTCGATCGGTGCGCGCGCCTGCATGCCGCGCAGCCCCGGGGTGTTGGGTGACGAGATGTTGCACACCAGATAGTCGGCCAGGCCGGCCACGGCCCGGATGCCAAGCACGTAATCTGCCGCACCATCGACCGTTTCCTTGTTCTTGCCGAAGTTGGTACCGACGATGCCACGCGTAGCGCCGCGGCGACGACGCGCCTGCAGTCGTTCGACATAGACATCGATGCCCTGGCTGTTGAAACCGAACCGGTTGATCACGGCGCGATCTTCAGTCAGCCGGTACAGGCGCGGCTTCGGATTGCCCGGCTGCGGCTTCGGCGTCACCGAACCGGCCTCGACGAACCCGAATCCTGCCCTGAGCATCGGGTCGACTACCTCGGCATTCTTGTCGAAGCCGGCGGCAAGACCGATCGGGTTCGCGAACTCGAGTCCCCAGACCCGCGTCGCGAGGATCGGGTCCTCGAACGGTCCGGGCATCGGTGCCACGCCCAGCTTCAACGCGGACAACGCGGCAAAGTGAGCCACTTCCGGATCGAGCCGGTGCAGCAGTCGTTGCGACCAGGGAATATCATTCATGGCGGCGGATTCTATCCCGTCTGCTCCCGATGCCGGCCGGTTGCTGCTACGGCCGCTGCGCGCAACAGCGCACCCGCCTCATCTGCTACCCTCGCGACCACCTCTTTTCACCACCCCTGCACGACCGCGCCGGATGCGCGGCGCACCGACCGGACGGACCCCTGCATGAAGCGAATGATCATCGGCATCACCGGCGCGTCCGGCATCATCTATGGTGTGCGCGCCCTCGAGATCCTGCGCGAACTGCCGGACGTTGAAACCCACCTGGTGATGTCGCCGTCGGCCGCGCGCACGCTGGTCGAGGAAACCGACTACGACCTCGACCACGTGAAGTCGCTGGCCAGCGCCCAGCACAACTACCGCGACATCGGGGCATCGATTTCCAGTGGCTCCTTCAAGACCGAAGGCATGCTGGTGGCCCCCTGCTCGATCAAGACCCTGTCGGGCATCGCCAATTCGTTCGACGACGAACTGATCGTGCGCGCCGCCGACGTCTGCCTGAAAGAGCGCCGGCGCGTCGTGCTGCTGCTGCGCGAGACGCCGCTGCATGCCGGACACATCGCGCTGATGGAGCAGGCCACCCGCAACGGCGCGATCATCATGCCGCCGGTGCCCGCGTTCTACCATCGGCCGAAGACGCTCGACGACATCGTCACCCAGACCGTCGGCCGCGCGCTCGACCTGTTCGGAATAGACACGCACACGGTCAAACGCTGGAAGGACGAGCCGGCATCGTGACGGCCGAGGCGAGCGCCGCCGCAGACAGTTTCTGGGGCTTCTCGCTGCGCATCTATTCCCGTCCGGAAGTGCCGCAGGCGTGCCTTGCCCTCCAGGATGCGGGCGGTGCCGACGTGAACCTGGTGCTGTTCTTGCTGTACCTCGCCGATTGCGGACGGATGCTCGACGAGGCCGCCGTGGCAGCCCTCGACCAGGCCACGCGCGACTGGCGCGAACAGGTGGTGAAGCCGCTGCGCGCGGTGCGCCGCCTGCTCAAGGACGATGTCGGGGCGTTCCCGACCGCAGCGACTGCGCCGCTGCGCAGCGACGTGAAGCGGATCGAACTGGCCGCCGAGAAGTTGCAGCAGTTCACCCTCGAGGCGCTCGCCCCGCCGGCGACCGCGGGCGCCACCGCGACGTCTCGGCGGCTCGCGGCGGCGACCCACCTGGCGAGCTACGCCGCGCACTGCGGCAACTGGCCAGAGGACGCGCTGCATGTGCTGATCGACGCATGGGCCGAGGATGCGTCCTCGCGCGGCTTGCTGGACTGAGCAGCACGGCGCCAGCCGTACGGGAGGACAATCCCGCCGTGGCCGGCAACCGCCGGATGCAACCCCTGTCGACTGCCGCGCGCCTCCGGCGCGCCCGTGCCCGTGCCCATCTTCCGATTCTTCGAAACCCGCGTGCAGCAGACGGCGCCGCCGCCCGCGCCGCCCCCGCCGGGGCTGCTCGCCTTCTACTGGCATTTCATCGGCCAGACCCGGGGCCTCTATCTCGCGATGCTGTGCACCGGGCTGGCGGTTGCGCTGATCGACACGGTGATACCGCTGTTCATCGGCAGGCTCGTCGGGCTGATGGAGCGTGCCGACCGCGCCGCCGCGCTGGCGGAATCGACGCCGATGCTGGCCGGCATGGCGCTGCTGATCCTGGTCGGCAGGCCCCTGGCGCTGCTCGCCGACAGCCTGCTGCGCAACAACGCGGTCCTGCCCGGCGTCACCAGCATGATCCGCTGGCAGAGCCACTGGCATGTCGCACGCCAGGGCTGGTCGTTCTTCCAGAACGACTTCGCCGGGCGCATCGCCAACCGGGTCATGCAGACCAGCAATGCACTGCGCGAATGCGTGGTGAGCAGCATCCGCGCCATCTGGTACATCGCGATCTACGGGCTCACCGCACTGCTGCTGATGGCCGCAGTCGACTGGCGCCTCGCGGTACCGACCGCGCTCTGGTTCGCCGGATA
>CAMDXD010000152.1 GCA_945877995.1 Bordetella parapertussis | reverse complement strand
GTGATCGACTCGGTCGACCATGCGCAGACCCATGTCTACCAGCAGGTCGAACGGCTGTTCGGCGAGCCGACCGTACGCGCGCGGTTCGAGATCTTCGCCAGCCGCATCCCGACCCGGCTCGCGCGGCCGCTGAGGGTGGCCAGCGGCACCCCGGCGCTGACCTTCGTGCGCCGCTATTTCGGTGCCAGCGGCGAGAACTTCGAGAACTCGGTGACCGTGCATCCAGAGCACCGATTCACCTACACGATGGACGTGCAGCGCGAGCCGCGCAAGCCACGCCGGGGCTGAGCAGGCCGGGGCCTGCCATTCCATTGCCACAACCTTTCAACACTGGAGGAGTCCCATGCTGAAGATCAAGCGCATCGAGGCGATCGCGGTCAGCCTGCCGATGGCCAAGCCGATGAAGATGGCCGGCGTCGAGATACGCACCGCCGACAATCTGCTGGTACGCATCGAGGCGTTCGATGGCAGCGTCGGTTGGGGCGAGGCCGCTTCGGCGCCGCACATGACCGGCGAGACGGTCGAGAGCATGGTCGCCGCGGTACGCTACCTCGCCCCCGCAACCGAAGGCCGCAATGTCGAAGATCTGCATGCTCTCGCTTCGCACTGGGAGTTCGCGCTCTACGGCAACCACGCCGCGAAGTCGGCAATCGAGATGGCGCTGCAGGACCTGACCGCCAAGGCGGCTGGCATCCCGGCCTGGAAGCTGTTCGGCGAGCAGCGCCGCGAGCGCATGGCGGTACTCTGGCTGATCGGCACGGGTTCGACCGACGGCGACGTGGCAGAGACGAAGGTGCGCAAGGCGGCCGGCTTCGTCGCCTACAAGATCAAGGTCGGTACCGGCGAGGCCACCGACGATGCACGCCGCTCGCTCGCGATCTGCGAGGTGCTGGGCGACGGCAACCTCATTTCGTCCGACGCGAACCAGGGCTATACGGTCGACGGTGCGCTTGCATATGTCGATGTCGTGAAGGATTCGCGCCTGGACTTCTTCGAGCAGCCGGTGCGTTCGAAGGATCTGGCCGGGATGGCGAAGGTCGCTGCGGCGAGCAGGGTATTGATCGGTGCCGATGAAGGCCTGCACGGCCCCGAGGACATCCAGCGCCACCACGACATGAAGGCGGCCAGCGGCGTGAGCCTGAAGACGATCAAGCTCGGCGGCATGCGCGAGGTGTTCGATGCAGGCGTGCTGTGCACGAAGCTCGGCCTGCGGGTAAACCTGGCGAACAAGGTCGCCGAGTCGAGCATCGGCATCGCCGGCGTGCTGCATCTGGCCGCGGCGCTGCCTGGCCTCGACTGGGGCCTTTCGATCACCAACCAGTACCTTGCCGACGACATCGTCACGAGGCCGTTGCGCGTGGTCGAGGGCCATGCAGAGGTGCCCGGCGGCGTCGGGCTCGGCGTCGAAGTCGACGAGTCGAAGGTGCGCAAGTACCAGAGGGCGCTCTGACCATGGCGAAGATCTATGCAGCCGTACCGTCGCGCAAGGTGGCCTTCCTCGGCCTGGGCGTGATGGGCTATCCGATGGCAGGGCACCTGGCGCGCGCCGGACACTCGGTCACCGTCTACAACCGTACTGCGGCGAAGGCGACGCAGTGGGTGGCCGAATACGGCGGAGGGTCGAACGCAACCCCGGCCGCGACGCCGGCGGCGGCGGCAGCCGGTGCCGACATCGTGTTCGCCTGCGTCGGTAACGACGACGACCTGCGGTCCGTGGTCGTCGGCGACGGCTCCTCCGGCGCGTTTGCCGGCATGAAGCCCGGCGCGATCTTCGTCGACCACACCACTGCATCGGCGGACATCGCGCGCGAACTGTCGGCGCTGGCGGCCTCGAAGGGGCTTGGCTTCATCGACGCACCGGTGTCGGGTGGGCAGGCCGGTGCCGTGAACGGCATGCTGACCGTCATGTGTGGCGGGGGACAGTCTACGTTTGACACGATCGCGCCGGTGGCCGCGGCATTTGCCCAGGCGGTCACGCTGCTCGGCCCCAGCGGCTCGGGACAGCTCGCGAAGATGGTCAACCAGATCGCGATCGCGGGCCTGGTGCAGGGGTTGTCGGAGGCCATCGCGTTCGGCCAGCGCGCTGGCCTCGACATGAATGCCGTGCTGGCGGTGATCGGCAAGGGCGCGGCGCAGAGCTGGCAGATGGACAACCGGGGCCGGACGATGGTCGAGCGCAAGTTCGAGTTCGGTTTCGCGGTCGACTGGATGCGCAAGGACCTCGGGCTGGTGCTCGACGAAGCCAAGCGCAATGGCGCGCTGCTGCCGGTGACGGCGCTGGTCGACCAGTTCTATGCCGACGTGCAGCAGGGCGGCGGCCGGCGCTGGGACACGTCGAGCCTGATCGCGCGTCTGCGCTGAGGGGCGCTGCCCTGGCGGCCTGCCAGGGCAGCGGCGCCAACGCCGAGTCAGGCTGTCGCCGCGCCCGCCGGTGGCCGGGTGCCCGCCACCCCGTCCGCGTCCGACGCGCTTATCGTGGTGCGCATCATCAGCCGTGCATGGTCACCGGCGGGCCATGGCCGTCCGCGGTGCATCGTCGCACGGTTGTCCCACATGACCACGTCGCCCGCCTGCCAGCCATGCGTATAGGCGTACGCCGGGTCGGTGATGTGTTCCATGAGCTCGCAGAGCAGCGCCTTCGACTCGGCGTCCGCCCTGCCCTGGATCGCATACGCATGCGAGGCCAGGTAGAAGGAATCGCGCTCGTTCACCGGGTTGCGCCAGCGGATGCGCCAGCAGGCCGGCGGCATCGCCGCGCGCTCGCGCTCGGATGCCAGGTGTGGTGCGATCTGCCCACGCGAATGCGCATAGTCGTGCCAGACGCAGGCGTCGAACAGCAGCGCCTTCCTGGCCTCCGGCAATCGCGCCCACGCCGCACGCTGCGAGACGAACTGGGTCTCGCCACCGGTCGGCGGGATGATGCGTGCCGACAGCACCGAGGCGAGCGCCGGATGCTGCTTGAACGAACTGTCGGTGTGCCAGAGCTGGTTGGCCTTCGCGCGCAGCGATTCCTTGTGGTCGGGCGGCACCAGCTTGCCAGTGTCGCGGTCGACGTTGGTCAGGATGCTGAACGGGGTGCCTTCGCCGAGCGATGCCACCTTCGCGACCTCGAGCGTACCGAAGCGGCGCGAGTAGCCGACCTGCAGGTCGTCGGTGATCTCCTGCCTGCGGAACAGCAGAACCGAGTGTTCCTCGAAGGCAGCGCGCACGAACGCGTAGGCTTCGTCGCCGCGCGGGCCGGCATCTGCGACGTCGGCCAGCGAGACGCCGAGCACTTCGGCGCCAAAGACGGGGCTGAGTGGTCTGAGGTCCATCCGGTCTCTCCTGAAAGGGCGGCGCCTGCATCGACGGCGGCACTCGCAAACTTCACTATACTGCAAGCGCAGGCTTGCGCCGTGTCACGCGCCTTCACGCAGCGCCGCCAGGAACGCCTCGCCATAGCGCGTGAGCTTGGTGTCGCCGACGCCGCTCACCCGCCGCAGGTCGTCGAGTGTCTGCGGCTTCATCATCGCCATCTCGACCAGCGTCGCATCGTGGAACACCACGTACGCTGGCACGCCCTGCTCGGACGCGAGCCGGCGCCGGCACGCACGCAGCACCTCGAGCAGTGCTGCGTCGGTCCCCGGGGGCAGCTCCGTACTGCGCTTGGCCCTGGCCGTGCGATCCCGGCTGCCCGCCTTGCGCCGAGACACCTTGCGGATGCGGATCTCGACTTCGCCCTTTAGCAGCGCGCGTGCGGACTCGGTCAGTTGCAGCGCCCCGAAACGTTCCGCGTTCGCATGCAGGTAACCGGCTGCGATCAGTTGCCGCGCGACGGCACGCCAGCCCATGTCGTCGAACTCGGTGCCGATTGCGAAGGTGGGCAGCCGGTCGTGCCCGAATTGCACCATCCGTGGCGTCGCCTTGCCGAGCAGCAGGTCGATCAGGTGCCCGGCACCGAAGCGCTGCCCGGTGCGCAGCGCGGCCGACAGCAGCTTCTGCGCGGGCACGGTGCCGTCGATGGTCTCCGGTGGCTCGAGGCAGTTGTCGCAGTTGCCGCACTGGTAGTCGGCGTCGAGCGTCTCGCCGAAATAGTCGAGCAGCACCCTGCGCCGGCAGTGCGTGGTCTCGCAGTAGCCGAGCATCGCATCGAGCTTCTGCCGCTCGATGCGCTTCACGTCGTCGGGCGAACCGGATTCGTCGATGCGGTTCCTCAGCAGCACGACGTCGGACAGGCCGTAGGCCAGCCACGCTTCCGACGCCTCGCCATCGCGGCCGGCGCGGCCGGTCTCCTGGTAGTAGCCCTCGAGGCTCTGCGGCAGGTCGAGATGGGCGACGAAGCGCACGTCGGGCTTGTCGATGCCCATGCCGAAGGCGACGGTGGCCACCATCACGATGCCGTCCTCGCGCAGGAAGCGCTGCTGGTGCTTGCGGCGCACGTCCGCATCCAGCCCGGCATGGTAGGGGAGGGCGTTCACGCCCAGCCCCGACAGCCAGACCGCGGTCTCGTCGACCTTGCGCCGCGACTGGCAGTAGACGATGCCGGCCGCGCCCTCGTGCCCGTCCTTCAGGAATCGGCCGAGCTGCTCGCGCGCGGCGTCCTTCTCGACCACCCGGTAGCGGATGTTCGGCCGGTCGAAGCTCGACACGAACACGCGCGAGTCGTTCAGCCCCAGGCGGTCGAGGATCTCCTGCCGCGTGATCGCGTCCGCGGTGGCAGTCAGCGCGATGCGCGGGATCGCCGGGAAGCGCTCATGCAGCACCGACAGCTGGATGTACTCCGGCCGGAAGTCATGGCCCCACTGCGACACGCAGTGCGCCTCGTCGATCGCGAACAGCGCGACCTTCGAGCGTTCGAGGAGCGCGAGGAACCGGTCGGTGAGCAGCCGTTCCGGCGCCACGTACAGCAGGTCGAGGTCGCCGGCCTCGAACGCCTGCTCGACCTCGCGCGCCGCGCGTGCGTCGAGCGACGAGTTGAGGAAGGCCGCGTTGACGCCGGCCAGCTTGAGCGCGTCGACCTGGTCCTGCATCAGCGCGATCAGCGGCGAGACCACCACGCCCGCGCCTTCGCGCACGATCGACGGGATCTGGTAGCACAGGGACTTGCCGCCGCCGGTGGGCATCAGCACCAGCGCGTCGCCGCCGTCGACCAGGTGGCCGATGATCTCCTGCTGGTGGCCGCGAAACTCCCGGTAGCCGAACACCCGGCCCAGGACCTCCCGGGCGCGCGCGATGCCGCCGTCGGTCACTCCGGCTGCCGGGGATCGCGCGGCTTAGGCTCGGTGGCCGGCAGCGACTTCGGCAGGTCGTTGTCGATGAACTTCAGCAGCGCGGACAGCTGCGATGAAGCCTGCTTGCGCACCGCATCGGTGTCGCAGCCTGCCCAGTCGTAGAAGCCCTTGCCGGCGGCCAGCCCGGTGTCGCCGCGCCGGGCCATCGCCTGCAGCATCGAGTTGGCGACATTGGTGTGGAAAAGTGCCGGCACGATCGAGGCCTGCGCCTCGGCGTGGATCTTCAGCCCGCTGATGTCCTTCTGCTGGATCAGCCCGTTGAGCACCATGCGCGGCGCGAGCAGCCGGCGTGCCGCATGGTCGATCGCAGCGGCATCGGCAACGCCAGCCTCGATCAGGTAATAGGCCTCGTTCAGGATCGCATGCTGCAACCGGTTGACCAGGAAGCCGATGATCGGCTTGTACAGCACCACCGTTTCCTTGCCTGAGCGGCGCAGTGCGTCGGCGATGAGGTCGACCGACTCGCGCGAGGAGGCGGGACCGCCCATCACCTCGACCACCGGCGCGGTATCGGCCGGCATGAAGTAGTGGATACCGAGGAATTTTTCGGGATGCTTCAGCGTGCGAGCCAGCTCGATCAGGTCCAGGCCCGAAGTGCCGGTACCGAGCAGGTAGTCCTGCCCTTCATAGGCTGCCTCGACATCGGCGAACACCTGCTGCTTGGTGGCGACGATCTCCGGCACCAGTTCGATGATCAGGTCGGGTGCCTTCGCCGGCAGCGTGGCCACCGCGGTGACGCCCTCGGGCAGGTCGGTGATGGACGCGGCGCGCGCGGACCGGACCATGGTGTCGAAGCCGGCCAGTGCGAAGGTCTTCGCCACGCCGCGGCCCATCACGCCATAGCCGTAAATCAGTACGCTCTGGATCTTCTTCATCGTGTTCTCCGGGGGCAGCCGTGCTGCCCCGTGGTCGTTGCCCGCCTGCAGGCCGCGGGCGGCCTGCAGGCGTCGATTACCTGCTGCGTCGGTCAGCTGAGGCCCCAGATGCGCTTGCCGGCCACCGGCAGCTTGGCCATCAGGATGTCCCCCGAAAGTGACTCGGTGATGTACAGCGTCTTCAGATCCGGGCCACCGAAGCAGATGTTGGCCAGGTGGTGGTGCGCATGGTTGGTCGAATGGATCAGGTGCGTGGGCAGCATGTTCGAATCGAAGCGCCAGACGCCGACGCCCAGCTGGCAGACGAACAGGCCGTTCTCGCCGTCCATCTCGATGCCGTCCGGACCGCCGACCCCACCCGAGAGCTGGATCGCAACGCCGGTCTTGGAGATCGAGCCGTCCTGCATCAGGGGCAGGCGCCAGACCGAATTCGAGCGGGTGACGCCGACATAACAGTGCTTCTCGGTGGTCGACAGGGTGATGCCGTTCGGGCTGGGCACGTTGTTGCAGAGCCGGTCGAGCGAGCCGTCAGCGCGCCAGCGGAACACGCGGCCGGTCGGGTCGGCGATGCCGGTCTGGCCCTGGTCGGTGAAGTAGAGGTCGCCGTTGGTCGCGAAATGCAGGTCGTTGCAGCCCTTGAAGCCCTCGCTGAACGCGGTACGCAGCACTTCCTCGATCTTCATCGTCTTCGGATCGATGGTCAGGATACCCAGCTTGTAGTCGGCGACGAAGATGCGGCCGTCCTTGTGGAACTTCAGGCCGTTCGGCCAGCCGTTGTACTGCAGCGCGAGTTCGATGTTGCCTTTCGGGTCGGCGCGAAAGATGCGGCCGAACGCGCAGTCGACGAACCAGAGGTTGCCGTCGCGGTCGAATGACGGCCCTTCGAGGAAGCACTCGATCTCGGTGCCCTGCCGGTTCGGATGCGCCCAGTCGCTGTACTGCTTCTTGCGGTACTTGGCGGGCAGCGTGGCGAAGACTTCGGTCTCGATCAGTTGCAGGGGCTGGAACGGGTTGAACATTTGTGAGTCGTCCTTTCGTCTCGGGATCTGTGGCCCGGCAGTAGTGCCGGAAAGTAGCGCAGGAATCGTGATGGAGTGGAGCCGGGAAGCGTCCTGGCCGCCGGGAATCTAGTCGAGCCGGATGTTGGCCTCGCGGATCACCTTCGCCCAGCGCGGAATGTTTTCCTTGATGTAGGCGGTCATCTGCTCGGGCGTGCCCGGGATGGTCGCAGCCATGCCTTGCGCCTGCAGTTTCGCGACGGTATCGGGCGACCGCAGCACCTTGCCCATCACCTCATTCAGCCGGCGTACGATGTCCGGCGAGACCTTTGCCGGCGTGTGCACGCCGTACATGATGGTTGCCTCGTAGCCCTTGATGCCGGCGGCCTCGTTGACCGACGGCACGTCGGGCAGCAGCGGGCTGCGCCCGGCCGAGGTGATCGCCAGCGCGCGTGCCTTGCCGGCCTTCACCGGCTCCGGCACGGTGGGCAGGCTGGCGAAGAAGAGCGGCACATGCCCGCCCATCAGGTCGACCATCGCCGGGTTGCCGCCCTTGTAGGGGATGTGCACCATCTTCAGCCCGAGCATGCCCATGAACATCTCGCCGCCGAGGTGGCTCATGCTGCCCACGCCGAACGAGGCATACGACATCTTGCCGGGCTGCTGACGCACCAGCGCGACCAGTTCCTTCACGTTGCGTACCGGCAGCGACGGGTGCGCAAGTACCGCCAGCGGCAGCTCGCCGACCAGTGTCACCGACTGGAAGTCGTTGACGGTGTCGTAGGGCAGCTTGGGATAGAAGGACGGATTCAAGATGTGCGAGGTGACGCTGTGGAACATGATGGTGTAGCCATCGGGCACGGCGCGCGCGACCACCTCCGCGCCGATGACGCCGTTCGAGCCGCCGCGGTTCTCGACGATGACGGTCTGGCCGATAGCCTGCGCCAGCGGATCGGAGATGACTCGGCCCAAAATGTCGGTGCCGCCGCCGGGCGGCCAGGGGATCACCATGCGTACCGGCTTGGCCGGCCATTGCGGCTGGGCGCCGACGGCCGCCGCGCCGAGGGTCAGGAGACCGCCGATCGCGCCGGCACCGATTGCTGCGAAGGTCATTCGATACATCGACAATCCTTTCGTCCGCGGAGTGCGGCACGGCCGGTCCTGGCCGTGCCTGATGGTCATTCGTTCTTCAGGCCGACCTGCTTCGACAGCTTCGCATAGCGGGCGAGCTCGGCCGCCATGAACGCACGGAAGGCGGCAGGCGTGCTCGACTGCACGTCGATGCCCAGCGCAGCGAACCGCTCCTGCGTGTCGGCGAACTCGAGTGACTTGCGCAGCATCGCGTTCAGGCGGTCGATGATCGGTGCCGGCGTCTTCGCCGGCACCACCGCGCCCCACCAGGTGACCATGTCGAAGCCCGGCACGCCGCTCTCGGCGACGGTCGGGATGTCCGGTGCCAGCGGCGTGCGCTTCGCGCTCGACGCGGCGAGCGCGCGCAGCTTGCCG
>CAMDXD010000151.1 GCA_945877995.1 Bordetella parapertussis | reverse complement strand
ACTTCGATGACGCCGAGGGCGACATCATCGAGGTCGAAGCCGGGCGCCGCATCTACCGCGTCAAGGCGGCGACCTCCATCGAAGACCTCAACGAGCGCATCGGCTCGTCGTTCGCCACGGAAGACTACGACACGATCGGCGGGCTGGTCGTCAACGCCTTCGGACGCGTACCCCGCCGCAACGACCGCATCGAACTGGGCGACTGCGAGTTCCTGGTGCTGCGCGCCGACCGCCGCCGGCTGCACCTGGTGCAGGTGACCCACATGCCGGTCGTCGAAGGACAGTGAACCTGCCGCTGCAGCGGCAGGCCGCGGTGACGGGTGCGTGCTTCTTCGCCGGCGCGCTGGCCACGCTGGCCTTCGCGCCCTTCCACCTGCCCTGGTTCGCGCCGTTTCCGCTCGCCGCCGTGCTCTGGTTCGCGGCGAGCGCACCCGGCAGCCGGGCTGCAGCCGCGTACGGCTTCGCATTCGGGCTGGGCTGCTTCCTGGGCGGGGTGTCGTGGGTACATGTGAGCCTCAACGTGTACGGTGCGATGCCGGCGCCGATGGCTGCGATCGCGACGCTGGGCTTCTGCGGCTATCTCGCGCTGTTCCCGGCCCTGTGCTTCTGGCTGCTTTACCGGATCCGCACCGGGGCGGCCTGGCTCGCCGCCTTCCCGGCACTGTGGGTGCTGACCGAATGGCTGCGCGGCTGGCTGTTCACCGGCTTTGGCTGGCAGGCGATCGGCTATTCGCAGGCGGCAGGTGCCAGTCCGCTGGCCGGTTATGCACCGGTCGGTGGCGTACTCGCGGTATCGCTGGCTGTCGCATTCACGGCGGCCGCCCTCTGGTACTGCATGCCCGGCATGCGCGGACGGCCGCACACGCCCGGCCTGCGCCGGCGCGCAGCGGCACTGCTCGCGGTCGTGGCTACCTGGGGTACCGGCGCCCTGCTGTCGCGGATCGAATGGACGACTCCCACGGGTGCGCCGATCGAAGTCGCGCTGCTGCAGGGAAACATCCCGCAGGACCTCAAGTGGCAGGAGTCGAAGGTGATCGAGACGCTCGACACCTACTGGCGACTGGTCCGCGCCAGCGGCGATGCGCAACTGGTGGTGCTGCCCGAGACCGCGCTGCCGCTGTTCTCGGACCGCCTGCCGAACGACTACCTCGCGCGGCTGTTCGACCATGCGCGCGCGCGCCGTGGCGACATCCTGCTGGGCATGGTCGAACGGTCGCCCGACGGACGCGAGTACTACAACAGCCTGTTCAGCGTCGGCACCGCACCGGTGCAGGTGTACCGGAAACAGCACCTGGTGCCGTTCGGCGAGTTCGTGCCGCCGCTGTTCGGCTGGGTGATCCACTGGCTGCAGATCCCCATGCAGGACTTCAGCAGCGGCGGCAGCGACCAGCGACCGATGGAACTGTCCGGGCAGAAGGTCGCCGTCAACATCTGCTACGAGGACGCGTTCGGGCGCGAGGTGATCCGCCAGTTGCCCGAGGCGACGATCCTGGTGAACGTGTCCAACACCGCATGGTTCGGCCGCTCGCTCGCCCAGCCGCAGCACCTGCAGATCGCGCGCATGCGCGCGCTGGAGACCGGCCGTCCGATGCTGCGCGCCACCAACACCGGGATGACCGCGGTGATCGACCCGCGCGGGCGCGTCCTGGCAGTGGCTGATCCGTTCAGCGAAGCGGTGCTGCGCGCGCGGGTTCAGGGCCATGAGGGGGTGACACCGTTCGTCCGCGTCGGCGACGGTCTCGCGGTCGGACTTGCGATGCTGCTCGCGATGGCCGCGTTCGGCGCGGCACGCCGGGAACGCTAGGCGCCGACGTTCAACGTTCGGCATCCACGGTGTCGCCAGCCGCCCGGTCGAGCGCCGGCAGCAGGTCCTGGCGGTCGTAGCTTGCCAGCAGGGCGTCGGAGCGCGACACCCGCTTCGCGCGCACCAGGTCGACCAGCACGTCATTGAGCAGCCGCGACTGCCGGTCCTCGGACCGGCGCATGAAGTCGCGCAGCGTGGACAGCCGCGCAGGGTCCTCGATCGCGCGAGCAACCTGCGGGCTGTTGATCAGGATCTCGGCGGCCAGCGCAAAGCCGTCGCGCTGCAACCTGGGCAGCAGCACCTGGCAGACCACGCCGATCAGCGCGTTCTTGAGCACATGGCGGGTCTGCGCCTGCTCGTCGGGGTGGAAGAGCGAGACGATCTTGCTGATCACACCGTCGGCCGAACTCGAATGCACGGTCGCCAGCACCAGGTGGCCGGACTCGGCCGCGCGCAGCATCGTGTCGGCGGTATCGCGGTCGCGCACCTCGCCCACCATGATCACGTCCGGCCCCTGGCGCAGCGCCTCGCGCAGCCCGTGCGAGAAGCTCGCGGTGTCGACCCCGACCTCGCGCTGGGTGACCACGCCGCGCGGCCTGCGCAGCACGTACTCGATCGGCTCCTCGATCGTGATGATGTGCGGCGGTGCCTCGCGCTGCTCCATGATGTGGCGCAGCGCGGCGAACAGCGTGGTGGTCTTGCCGGCACCGGTCGCGCCGGTGACGATCACCAGGCCCTTGCCGCTTTCCAGGAGCAGCCGGGGCAGGAATGGCGGCAGCCCGGTGTCCTTCAGGGTCAGCGGGTCGCGCGGGATCCGACGCATCACCAGGCGCAGGCTCTGGCCGGCGTTTGCCCAGTGCACGTTCACCCGCAGGCGCGTCTCGGAGGGCAGTTCGACCGCGCTGTCGATCGACTGGCAGCCAGCGAGCGCAGGCTGCCAGCCGGGCAGCACGCGATCGAGGAACTGCTCGATCGCCACCCGCGGCACCGGGCCTTCGTCACCGAGATCGCGCAGGCCGCCCGGCAGCTTCAGCGCGACTGGCGCGCCCTCGACGAGATGGATCTCGCTGAACGGCAGTTCATCGTGCGCCAGGTCGGCGATCAGTTCGAACAGGTCCTTGGCCATCGGGCGACTCCTGTGCGGGCGAATGGGGTTGGGGAGTGGATGAAGCAATCAGCGGCGACGGCGAAGCTGGAGGCAGGCGCCGCGGACGGCCGAATACCGGCCCGGACAGGTGCAGCGCACCGGCAGCCGTGGCTGCGGACACCATCGTGCGATCCGCCAGGCCTGGCACCAGTACCGAGAGACCGCTGGCGCGTGCGCGCGCCAGCAAGTCGGCCAGACGATCTCCGGCGAAGGATCGCTCGCCGAGCTCGCGCACCAGTGAACGATGCAGCCGCAGGCAGCCGATGCCAGCCTGCGCCAACGGTTGCGCAGGCAGCAGCCCGCGGTAGTCGTCGATGCCGACCGTAGCCCCGAATGCGGCCACCTCCGTAGCCGCATCGATCACCAGGTAGGCATCCCGGTGCACTGCGGCCTCGGGCAACAGCAGGCAGGGCGCGATGCCACCGCCGGCTTCGCACAGCGCAGCAACCACGCCGGCGAGCGAATCGAGCCGGCGCAACTGGGCCGGTGCGATGCGAAGCTGCAGCCTCTGCGGTGCATACTGCGGTGCGGGCAGTCCCGCGTTGCGGATCGCTGCAGCCAGCCATGCGTTGAGCGCATCGGCTGCGGCATCGTCGTCAACGATGTCCGGCAGGTAATCGATCAGGTCGGCGACCGCGAACAGCGAGCGGAATTCGGCGCGCAGGTGCAGGCCGGCAACCACGCCGGTCGGCGCATCGACGATCGGCTCGCCCACCAGCCGGGCGCGTCCGGAGGCCACCAGTTCGACCAGCGTCCCGGTCAGGGCATCGCGCCGCTCGTCGATATCGCGCTCGCGCGCGACACTGCTCACCGGGATCGGCGGACGCCGCGGACGCGGGTCCGCCGGGTCGTATACGGCGTCGAGTGCGTCCAGCAGGTGACCGAGCACTGTCCCGTCGGCCGGCATCACGCACCACCCGGCTGCTGGCCCCACCACGAGCCGGCAGCGGCTACCGATCAGCGGGCTGGCAGTCATGGCAGTCAGCCAGTGCTCGCACAGCGCCTCGCAGCCTGTGCCATCGCGGACCCAGACGGAGAGCTCGCGTGTGCCGGTGCGCGCGGCAACGGCCTCGACGCCGAGCTGCGCGGCGCTGGCGGCGAGCCGGTCGAGCGCAACGTCCAGCCATGGATCGACGTCGTCCACGGCCGCGATACGGGGCAGGGGCACCGGATGAAGGGCGAATCGGATCAGTCCGGTCGGCCGCCTGGCGGAGGGCGCCACGGTGGCTGCATACAGCGCACTGCCCAGGCGCCAGAGGTCGGCCGCTTCCGCGCTGGCGGTGGCGATAGGCAGGGGCGCCAGCAGCGTCGACGTCGAACGCGATGCCGGCCGATCGCGCGCTGGCTCGCGGCGGAACTCCGCCGCGATGCGTACCGGACCGGATGGCGGATACGCACGGCGCAGCAGCAGTTCACCCGCCGGAGCGTCGTCCACAGGCCGGGCCATGCCGCCCTGCGGCACGGCCCAGTACAGCCGGCATCGAAGCTGCTGCCATGGGTCAATGCTGCCAGGTGTGCTGGCCTCGGCAATGAACCGATCGAGTTCCGCAGGTTCGCGCAACGCATCGGCCAACCGCAGGCCGACCCGGACCCCTTCGTGCAGCCGGTCCGCCCTTCCGCCAAGCGACACGATCCGGCCCGCTGTGTCGAGGCCAGCCCAGCCCAGCAGCGGATCGTGCGGGCCCCCGCCTGCAGTGTATTCGTTCACGTCGGTTCACTCACCATGGGCTCTATTCTCTCCAGCCAGCGCGGTTCGGGCAACGTGGGCAAAAACCGGGGGACTCGCGTCCCCCGGCAGTACTGCACGGCCATGCAGCCTATGCAAGCGCTGCGACGGCCGTCACTGCTTCATCGAGCGTCTCCTTCCGGGCTCACCGCTCGCGCGGATCCCCCGTGCCCGGCGGACGGCTGCCCGGGCAGTCGCGGTCGACCAGCCAGACCAGCAGCCTGACCAGCCACAACCACCCGATGCCGGCCAGTGCACGCAACGCCGCGATGCAGCGCCGGCGCCGCGCACTGTCCACCTTCCACAGCCACCACCAGACCCACAGCTGCCGCAACCGCCAGCGGTCGCGCAGCCAGAGATCGCCCCGCCAGCGCCGGTGCCAGTCGTCGAGGCGGCGCATCAGGCCACCTCGTCGCCATCATCGGCCGCAACGGCAGGCTTCACCCTGACCGCCTCCCGCCGGCGACGCACGCGGCGCATGTGCGCCACCTGCTCTCGGGCATCGACTTCTTCGTTGATCAGGTCGAACAGCGCCCGACTCAACTCGCAGTCGATACCGGCCTGCAGCAACGCGATCGCGACCGCATCCTTGCGGTCGATCAGTTCCGCGTCACTCGCCTGCCCCAGCCACCGCAGATACGACTCCATGAACCACTGATCCATGCGCCCTCCAGATGGAATAGGGGACGCACGGATCCCCCCGCCGGGGACGTGGACGTCCCCGAGGGGTGAACACCGCGTGACCACATCGGCACCGGACAGCAGCCGGCATCGACAAGGCACCGCGGTTTTCGCGCGCAATGCGCGAGGCACCAGGGGCAATCCCCGGTGGCGAGCGAGGCCAATCCCCGCATACGCAGCGCTCAGGTTAGGCGCGGCGGGGACGGCAGTCGCAGGCGGGAAACGGCCGATGGCGCGCGATAGTCGGAAATCGCGCTGGCGACCGCGGCGGCGGTGGCACCGCCAGCGGCGCCCGGCTCAGAACTGCTTGCGCAGGTCCATCCCGGTGTACAGCGACGCGACCTGTTCGGCATAGCCGTTGAACATCAGGGTCTCGCGCTTGAGGAACTCGCCGATGCGCCGCTCGCGCGCCTGGCTCCAGCGCGGATGGTCGACCTTCGGGTTCACGTTCGAGTAAAAGCCGTACTCGCTCGGCGCCGAGCGCATCCAGGCGGTGGTCGGCATCTTCTCGACGAAGCGGATGCGCACGATCGACTTGCCGCTCTTGAAGCCGTACTTCCACGGCACCACCAGCCGCACCGGCGCGCCGTTCGGGTTGGGCAGCAGTTCGCCGTACAGCCCGAGCCCGAGCAGCGTCAGCGGGTGCATCGCCTCGTCGATGCGCAGGGCTTCGACATAGGGCCACTGCAGCACCGGATCCTTCTGTCCGGGCATCTGTTTCGGATCGTGCAGCGTATGGAACTCGACGAACTTCGCGTTCGCGGTCGGCTCGACCTGCCTGATCAGCTCCGACAGCGAATAGCCGGCCCAGGGCACGATCATCGACCAGGCCTCGACGCAGCGCAGTCGGTAGATACGTTCCTCGACCGGGGCGAGCTTCAGCAGGTCGTCGATGCCGAAGGTACGAGGCTTGCGCACCTCGCCATCGACCTCGACCGTCCACGGCCGGGTACGGAAGTTCTTCGAGTTGCGCAGCGGATCGGACTTGTCGGTGCCGAATTCGTAGAAGTTCACGTACGAGGTAATCTGCTCGTACGTGTTGAGCGGCTCTTTAACCGTGTACGCCGCCGCAGCGGGACGCAGGCCGGCGATCTTCTCGCGCACCTGCGCATGGGCCGCGCCCGGTAGCGTACCGCTGCCGGCCAGCGCCAGCGCACCGGCGGCGCCGAACAGGAACTGGCGACGGTCCTCGTACACCGATCGGGGGGTGATCTCTGACGGGCGAATATCGTCGGGGCGCTTGATCAGCATGGGGGTCTCCGGGGAGTCGCTGCAAGAGGAACGCACGATTCTACGGGATGGGTACCCGCGCACGGGCGTTCCCGTGCGGCAGCGCCAGGCCTGCCGGGGTCAGGGACGGGCGAGGCGCCACGCCTTGTCGAAGGCGTCGCCGGTGCGGTCGCCGGGCTTCATGTCCTTGATCCAGGCGTACAGCGGACTGCCCTTGTAGGCCCACTGCAGGCTGCCGTCGTCGCGCGTGATGATCGTGTAGTCACCGGCCGCGCGATCCGATGCGGTCGCGACCAGCGGCAGCCAGTTTCTGGCGCAAACGGCCGCGCACACGCTCTTGCCGGCAACGTCCTTGGCATAGGTATACAGGCTCATGCCGCGCGAATCGACCAGCGCGCCATTGCTCACCCTGGCGGGCGCGGCACTGCCGAACGTGGCGCAACCAGCCAGGGTGACGACAAGTGCCGCGGCGGCGGCGCACATCGCGATGCGGGCGTGCAGGCTCGGCGCGTTGGCGGTTCCGTTCATCGTTTTCGGCTCCGGGCGGGATGGGTCAGACCAGGAAAAGCGTCGCCAGTCCGAGGAAGATGAAGAAACCACCGCTGTCGGTCAGCGCGGTGATCAGCACCGACGAGCCCACCGCCGGGTCGCCCTGAAGCCAGCGCCTGCCCAGCGGGATCAGCACGCCGGCCAGGGCGGCCAGCAGCAGGTTGAGCGTCATCGCTGCCATCATCACCAGCGACAGCGAGACATTGCGGTAGAACAGCCACGCGACCAGGCCGACGATGCTGCCCCAGACCAGCCCGTTGATCAGCGCGATCACGATTTCCTTCACGAACAGCTTGCGCGCCCCGTCTCGACCGATCTGCCCGAGCGCCAGCGCGCGCACGATCATCGTGATGGTCTGGTTACCGGCGTTGCCGCCAATGCCAGCGACGATCGGCATCAGCGCCGCGAGCGCGACCAGCTTCTCGATCGAATCTTCGAACGCGCCGATCACGCGCGAGGCGATGAATGCGGTCACCAGGTTCACCGCCAGCCAGGTCCAGCGGTTCTTCAGGCTGTCCCACACCGGGGCGAAGATGTCTTCTTCCTCGCGCAGGCCGCTCGCCTTCAGCTTCTCGGCCTCGGACGCCTCGCGAATGTAATCGACCACCACGTCGACGGTCAGCCGGCCGAGCACTTCGCCGTGATCGTCGACCACCGGCGCGGAGATCAGATCGTAGCGTTCGAACGCGGTCGCCGCGTCTCGCGCATCGTCGTCGGGATGGAAGCTGACCACGTTGCGGTCGACCAGGGTCGAGACTTCGATCTCCGGCTCGTTCACCAGCAGCTTCTTCAGCGGCAGCACGCCGCGCAGCAGCCCCTTGCGGTCGACCACGAACAGCTTGTCGGTGTTGCTCGGCAGCTCGTCGAGGCGGCGCAGGTAGCGCAGCACGACCTCGATCGTCACGTCCTCGCGAATGGTGACCATCTCGAAGTCCATCAGCCCGCCGATGCTGTCCTCGGGATAGGACAGCGCCTCGCGCAACTGCTCGCGCTCTTCGGCCGACAGCGACTTGAACAGGTCGGCGATGACCTCGTCCGGCAGGTCGCGTGCAAGGTCAGCGATCTCGTCGGTGTCGAGTTGCTCGGTCGCGGCCACCAGTTCGCCGCGGTCCATGTCCGCGATCAGCGCTTCCCGGACCGCGTCGGACACCTCGAGCAGGATCTCGCCGTCGCGATCGGCCTTGACCAGCTGCCAGACGCGCAGACGCTCGTCGAGCGGCAGTGCCTCGAGGATCAGCGCGACGTCTGCCGGGTGCAGTGCATCGAGGCGCGACTGCAGTTCGGCCTCGTTCTGCTTGTGCACCAGCGAATCGACCAGCGACTGTCGATCGCTCAGGCTGCCGCTGCGGCCCTCGCCCTCGCGATGTGCCAGCGACTCGACCAAGCGCTGGCGCCGCAGGAGATCCATGATCTCCTGCAGGGATTCCTGCACGCTGCGCGGTTCGTCGGCATCGGCCATGGCATCGGCTCGCGGCCCGGTTCAAAGGTGGCACGCATTGTATGCGCTTGAGCGCAAGAAGGCTCCCGATGTTCCGGGTCCGACCCTGG
>CAMDXD010000150.1 GCA_945877995.1 Bordetella parapertussis | reverse complement strand
CACGCCCGAGACCGTGCTGTTCGTGCACGGGTTCACCGAAAACCTCGACGCGTGGCGCGCCTGGGTGCCACACTTCTCGCGCCGCTACCGGATGATCCGCATCGACCAGCGCGGCTTCGGAAAGTCAGGCCCGGTCGCGGAAGACTTCCCG
The DNA here is from genome assembly GCA_945877995.1 of Bordetella parapertussis. GTDB lineage: Bacteria > Pseudomonadota > Gammaproteobacteria > Burkholderiales > CAIKXV01 > CAIKXV01. Next base: position 8,598 of record CAMDXD010000150.1, on the reverse strand, counting down.
CTGTCGACCGAGCTGTTCGTCGACGACCTGGTGCGCATCGTCAACCATGTCGCCGGTGGCGGCCCGGTGCATGTGGTCGGTGGCAAGAGCGGGGGCATCAGCAGCGCGATGCTCGCGGCTGACCGGCCCGACCTGGTGAAGACGCTCACGCTCTGCAGCTCGATCGTCACCCCGCCCAGCGGCGCCGGCTGGGTCGAGCACATGGAGCAGCACGGCATGCGCAGCTGGGCACGCAAGACGATGCGCAACCGGCTCGGCAGCCGGATGCCCGAGCGCGGCATCGACTGGTGGGTCGACATGATGGGTGCGACCGCACTCTCCACCGCCAAGGCCTACCTGCGTTGGGTCGGTGCGATCGACATCCGCGAGGACATCCAGCGTATCCAGTGCCCGACGCTGGTGATCGGCACCAACGCCCCCGGCAAGGACCGTGCGACGATGTCGCGCTGGCAGCAGACGATCCCCGGATCGCAGCTGGAGATCATCCCGATCGACGGCTATCACGCCGCCGGCACTGATCCGGATGCGACGGCGAAGGTGGTGCTGGCGTTCCTGGCGGGCCAATCGACGTAGGGCGGCCGCAGCAGGCAATCGAGCAGAACAGCACCGGCTTCGTCGAGCGTGCGGTCGTTCATGATCGTGATACCCGGCAGATCAGGGGAGACCGTCACACTGCGAGCGCGTTCCAGCCGCGCATCGACCTCGCGCGGCGATTCGCGTCCGCGCTCGAGCAACCGCTGGCGCAGCAGGGCTTCCGGGGCGGTGATCGTGACCACTTCAAGTCCCGGGAAGCGCGCGGCCGCGTCACGCAATCCGGCACGGGAGCCGCTGACCACCACGGTGTATCCGGCGGCAAGCCACTCGACGATCTCGACGCCGATGCCGTAGGCGTGGCCGTTCGCCCTCCACCATAGTGCGAAAGCCCCGGTCTCGCGCATCCGATCGAACGTTGCGTCATCGACGGCGACATGCCGTTCGCCCCCCGCGTCTTCGGCGCGGTTGATGGTGCGCCGGGCGAAGCGCACGTGCGCGACCTCCGCGGCGGCCAGGCGCGCGCGTGCCCAGTCGATCACGCTGTCCTTGCCGGCGCCCGACGGACCGACGACCAGCACCAGGCGCCCGTTCATGGCCGGAATCCGATGCGCTCGACGAGCCGCAACGGGTGGCCGGGTTGCGCCTCTTCGAACAGGCAGACGGCATCGAAGCGCATCGGGACTGCGGGCAGCAGGCGCGCGATGTCCTCGAGCAGCGGGCCTGATCGGGCGACCTGGCCGGCATCGAGCGCGCCGGTGAGCGAGAGATGGAAGCGGAAGCGATCGAGCACCGACGGGTAGCCCCATCGCAACATCAGTTCGGATGCGCGCGTATCCGCGGGATCCACGGCACGGCGGGCAATCTCCGCCTCGGTGGGCGGCGCGCGCCATGCATCGAAAACCGTGACGCAGCGGGCGGCGATCACCGCAACGTCTTCATTTCGTGGATGTCCTTCGGCGGGAACCAGCGCGATGAAGTCCCCCAGGCAGCGCGGCTCGACCGGCGGCAGATCGAAAGCCTCGACGGTTTCGAATTCGGCATGCAGTGCCTGCACGAGTGATTCGCGATCCTTGCCATCGGCAAGCCTGAACGGTGGCTTCAGCGTGGCATGGAAGCCGTAGCGGCGAGGGGCCGCGGTCATCCGTTCGAGTTCCGGCGCGCCGGCGCTGCGAACCTCGAAGGGAACTCTCGGCAGGCCATCGGTCGCACAGCGTCCGAGCCAGGAGCTTCCGAAGCGCCCCCATTCGCCACGCGGGTCGGGCGCGAAGTAGATCGCGCAGCGGTACGGTGCATGCGTCATTGCGTAACCGGACGGTCACGAGAAAGCAATGATTGCGGCATACCCTGATTCCTCTTGTCGAGCGGCAGGTTTGCCGCGCTTTGTGAACGGACGATAGCGTGGCTATGTTGCAATCGGTTGACGGGTCCCCGGAAGTGAACGGACGGCGTCACTGGATGGGCCTGCTGGCCCGTGCAGCCTTGGATGAACTCGAACACGGCATCGGCGCCCTGGCACCCGCAGCCCACGAATGGCTGCGCCGGCCCGAGACGGGTCTGTTCATGCTGCGCGGCAGGATCGGTGGAACCGGGGACAGGTTCAACCTTGGCGAGGTGACCGTTACCCGCTGCGCGTTGCGCCTCGCCAGCGGCGAGACAGGCGTCGCCTATGTGCGAGGCCGCTCGCACCGACATGCCGAGCTCGCCGCGCTCGCAGATGCGCTGCTGCAGTCGCCGCTGCATCGGGAAGCCGCGCAGCGAACGCTGATCGCTCCGCTCGAACGCTCGGCGGAAAGCGCCCGCACGCGCATGCAGCAGCAGGCGCAGTCGACGCGCGTCGAATTCTTCACCGTGGCTCGGGAGGTCGGCGCATGAACGCTTCGCTCGACCTGTCCGGACTCGGCGCCGGATTCGAAGATGCCTCGATCGGCAGCCAGACGGTCTTTCGCCATTGCCTGGATGCGCTGTCGCATCCCGGGAAGGTGATAGCGGTGGAACCGTCCCTTGCGCTGTCCACGCCCGCCGGGATGCATCGTCCCGCCGCAGCCATCCTGCTTGCACTGCTCGACCAGGATACGCGTCTGTGGCTGTCGCCGGCGCTGCGTGGCGGCAACGCGGGTTCCTTCCTTCGCTTCCATACCGGATGCACGATCGTGGAAACGCTGGCATCGGCCGACTTCGGGCTCGTCGCCAGCGGCGCCGATCTGCCGCCCCTCGCGGACTTCGAGGCTGGCAGCGAATCGTATCCGGATCGTTCGGCAACCCTGGTCGTGCAGTGCGCCGCACTGACGGCCGACAGCGGCTGGACCCTGACCGGCCCGGGCATCCGGGATCGCGCACGGCTGTCGGCAGAAGGCATCGACAGCACCTTCGCCAGCCAGTGGGCTGCAAACCGTGCCGGCTTCCCGTGCGGTGTCGATGTGTTCTTCGCCAGTGCCGACGCGCTGGCTGCACTGCCGCGCACGACGCGGCTGGAAGGCTGACGTGTACGTTGCAGTCAAGGGTGGCGAACGCGCAATCCTCAATTCCTATGCGCTGCTCGCGCAGGCGCGCCGCGGCGATACCTCGGTGCCGGAGTTGACACTGGATCAGATCCAGCAGCAGTTGCGGCTGTCGGTCGATCGCGTGATGTGCGAGGGGTCGGTCTACGATCCTGAATTGGCCGCGCTGGCGATCAAGCAGGCCGCCGGTGACCTGGTGGAAGCGATCTTCCTGCTCAGGGCCTATCGCGCCACGTTGCCCAGGCTCGGTTATGCACTACCGCTGGACACTGCCGACATGCGCCTGTGGCGAAGGATCTCGGCCACCTTCAAGGACCTGCCCGGCGGGCAGGTCCTCGGGCCCACCTACGACTACACCCAGCGCCTGCTCGACTTCACGTTGGCGGCCTCGGGCGAGGCACAGGCAGCACCCGAGGCTCCGGTTCAGGCAGAGGCAGGGCCGGTACCCCGCGTGGTCGATCTGCTCGGCAACGAGGGGCTCATCGAAAGCCATGAGCCCTCGCCCGGTGATCCGGAACCGGTCGACCTCACCCGCGTGCCCCTTGCCTTCCCGGCAGACCGCGCCGCGCGGCTGCAGAACCTCGCGCGCGGCGACGAAGGGTTCCTGCTGGCGATGGGTTACTCGACGCAGCGCGGCTATGCGCATTCGCATCCGTTTGCCGGCGAGATCCGTTTCGGGCTGGTCGAGGTCGAGGTCGAGCCCGAAGAACTCGGCTTCCCGGTGTCGATCGGGGAGATCGAGATCACCGAATGCCAGATGGTCAACCAGTTCGCCGGGTCGAAGACCGAGGCGCCGAAGTTCACCCGGGGCTATGGGCTCGCCTTCGGCGCCAGCGAACGCAAGGCGATGGGCATGGCGCTGGTCGACCGGGCGCTGCGCGCCGCAGAACTTGGCGAGGCCGCCGATTCGCCCGCCCAGATGCAGGAGTTCGTGCTCTCCCACACCGATAATCTCGAGGCCTCCGGATTCGTGCAACACCTGAAGCTGCCCCATTACGTCGACTTCCAGTCGGAACTCGAACTGGTCCGCAAGATGCGTGCAGCCATGCCGGAATCCGGCGCGGAGGCGGCATGAAGGTCAGCGACCTGCCGCCGCCCGTCGAGCGCGATAAGAACTTCAACTTCGCCTACCTGGACGAACGCACGAAGCGGATGATCCGCCGCGCGATCCTGAAGGCGGTGGCGATCCCGGGCTACCAGGTCCCGTTCGGTTCACGCGAAATGCCCCTGCCCTATGGATGGGGTACCGGCGGCATACAGGTGACTGCATCCATCATCGGGCCGGCCGATGTGCTCAAGGTGATCGACCAGGGCGCCGACGACACCGTCAATGCAGTCAACATCCGCCGCTTCTTCCAGCGCACGACGGCGGTGGCGGTGACCTCGGTCACGACCGAGGCGACCATCATCCAGACCCGGCACCGCATCCCCGAGACGCCGTTGCAGGACGGGCAGGTCATCGTCTACCAGGTGCCGCAGCCGGAGCCGCTGCAGAAGCTGGAGCCGCGCGAGATCGAGACCCGCGTGATGCACGGGCTGGCCGACTACGGGCTGATGCACGTGAAGCTGTACGAGGACATCGCACGCTTCGGCCATATCGCCACCACCTACGACTATCCCGTGATGGTCGATGGCCGGTTCCTGATGGCGCCTTCGCCGATCCCGAAGTTCGACAACCCGAAGATGCACATGAACCCGGCGCTGCAGCTGTTCGGGGCCGGGCGCGAGAAGCGCATCTACGCGATACCGCCCTGGACCAGCGTCGAGAGCCTCGCCTTCGACGACCACCCGTTCGAAGTGCAGCGCTGGACCGAGCCTTGTGCACTGTGCGGTGCGACCGACAGCTTCCTGGACGAGGTGATCACCGACGACAGCGGTGGACACATGTTCGTCTGTTCCGACACCGATCATTGCAGACTCAACAGGCAGGACGATGACCGATAACCCCCCACTGCTTCGTGTCCAGGGCGTGACGATGCACTACGGTGCCCGCCGGGCCGTGGACGATGTTTCGTTCGACCTGTGGCCGGGCGAGGTGCTCGCGGTGGTCGGTGAGTCCGGCTCGGGCAAGACGACCCTGCTCAATGCGGTTGCGGCGCGCGTGAAACCGGATGCCGGACGCGTCGGGTTCATGACCCGGCACGATGGCATGGTCGACGTGTATTCGATGTCCGAAGCCCAGCGCCGGTTGCTGGCCCGCACCGACTGGGGCTACGTGCACCAGGATGCGGTGCAGGGGCTGCGCATGAACGTCTCCGCCGGGGCGAATGTCGGCGAGCGGCTGATGGCCCTGGGCGAGCGCCACTACGGCCGCATCCGCACCGAGGCGGCGAACTGGCTGCAGCGGGTCGAGATGGATGCAGGACGTATCGACGATACGCCGACCACCTTCTCCGGGGGCATGCGCCAGCGCCTGCAGATTGCACGCAACCTCGTGACGCGGCCCCGGCTGGTGTTCATGGACGAGCCCACCTCGGGCCTGGACGTGAGCGTCCAGGCCAAGCTGCTCGACCTGCTGCGCACGCTCACCCGCGGCCTGTCGCTGGCAGCGATCGTGGTCACGCACGACCTGGCCGTGGCGCGTCTGCTGGCGCACCGGATGATGGTGATGAAAGAAGGCCGCGTCGTGGAGACCGGCCTGACCGACCAGGTCCTCGACGATCCCCAGCACCCGTACACGCAGTTGCTGGTGTCCTCGGTGCTGCAGCCATGATGCCCGGCGTCGACGTGAAGCCCCTGCTGCGGGTATCCAGCCTGTCCAAGCGGTTCGTCCTGCACAACCAGGGGGGTATCGAACTGCCCGTGCTGGAAGGCGTCGCGTTCGAAGCCTTCCCCGGCGAATGCATCGCCCTGGACGGACCTTCGGGGGCGGGCAAGAGCACGCTGCTGAAACTGATCTATGCGAACTATCGCGCCAGCACCGGATCGATCCACGTGCAGCACGACGACGGGGCGCAGGCCGGCGCCGAGGTCGACATGACCCGGGCCAGTGCGCAGACCCTGCTGGCCGTGCGCCGCTCGACGATCGGCTATGTCAGCCAGTTCCTGCGCACCGTGCCGCGCGTGGGTTCGCTCGACGTGGTGGCTGAACCACTGCTGGCCGGTACGGGGGTCGACCCCGACGCACTGCGCGACGCGCACCGGCAGGCGCAGGACCTGCTGCTGCGCCTGCGTATCCCGCAGCGCCTGTGGCACGTGCCGCCCGCCACCTTTTCGGGCGGCGAGCAGCAGCGCATCAACCTCGCGCGCAGCTTCGTGCGCGACTGGCCGGTGCTGCTGCTCGACGAGCCGACCGCATCGCTCGACGCAGGCAACAGCGCGACCATCGTGGCACTGATCAACGAGGTACGAAAGCGCGGCACGACCGTGATCGGGATCTTCCACGATGCCCGCATCCGCGAGCAGGTCGCCACGCGCGTACTCGACATGGGCTGCTTCCAGCCAGGACCGAGGTCAAGATGAACAGCGACATGGTATTCAAGAGTGCCCGGCTCGTGCTCGGCGACGAGGTGGTGCAGGGCACGCTGGCGGTGGCCGGTGGCAGCATCGCGGCGATTGCCGCCGGCGGCACCGGCGTCTCGGGCACGCAGGACATCGATGGCGACTTCCTGATTCCGGGCCTGGTCGAACTGCATACCGACAATTTCGAACGGCACCTGATGCCGCGTCCGAAGGTACGCTGGCCGGCACTGCCCGCGCTGTTTGCGCATGACGCCGAACTGGCGGCCTCCGGCATCACGACGGTCTACGATTCGCTGGGCGTGGGCGACATCGATGAAGAGGCGCTGCGCGGCCAGGGCTGGGCCGAGGTGGTCGAGATGATCGACAGCACCAGCGCGGCCGACCTGCTGCGCGTGGAGCACCTGCTGCACGTACGCTGCGAACTCGCGGCGGCCAACACCCTGTCACTGTTCGAGCCCTTCATCGACCACCCACGCGTGGGCCTGATTTCGCTGATGGACCATACGCCCGGCCAGCGCCAGTGGGAAAACCTCGAGCAGGCCCGCGTCTACTACACGGGCAAGAAGGGATGGTCGGACGCGAAGTTCGATGCACAGGTGGTCAACGCAAAGCAGGTGCAGGAACGCTACGCCGCCCCGCACCGCAGGCACTTCGTCGAATACGCGAAGCAGCGTGCGATCGCGCTGGCCAGCCATGACGACACGCTGCTCGAACACGTAGACGAGGCACATGCCGACGGCGTGGCCATCTGCGAGTTTCCGACCCGGGAAGCTTCGGCCCGGGCGGCGAACGCCCTCGGCATGTCGGTGCTCATGGGTGCCCCGAACGTGGTGCGTGGCGGCTCGCATTCGGGCAACGTGGCTGCGATCGAACTGGCCAGGCTCGGCCTGCTCGACATCCTGTCCTCGGATTACATCCCGGTGAGCCTGCTGATGGCCGCGTTTCGCCTTGTCGACGATGCCGGGTTCGACATCCCGCAGGCCGTCAACCTGGTGACCCGCAACCCGGCCCGTTCGGTCGCACTCGACGATCGGGGCGAGATCGCCGTTGGCAAGCGGGCCGACCTCGTACAGGTCAGACTGGTCGAAGGGCAGGCGGGCCGCATGCACCCGGTGGTTCGCGCGGTCTGGCGATCGGGCCGCAGAGTGGTGTGACCGGCGCGGACCGCCGGGTGGTGTGTCCGACGCGGACCGCCGAGGACTGTGACCGACGCGGACCGCCGGGTGTCAGGTCAGTGTCCGGTCGGCGTGGCCGAGGCGCCAGTCGAGCATGCGCCTGGCCATGTCGAGCGCCACGTCGCGCGACCCGGGATCGTCGGCCTTGTTCACCAGCCAGGCCGGATCCCGGCGCAGGTCGAACAGCAGCGGCGGCAGCGCGGCAAAGTGCACATAGGCGTGGTCGGCGTCGCGGATCACCGCGAGGCTGCATTGGTGGCGCGCGATGCCGAGCAGCAGTGGCGCCTTTCCGCCGGCGAGATCGCGGAAGTCGTACTCCCAGCGCGCTTCCCGGCGCCAGCCTGAAGGCACCGTGCCTTGCAGGAACCCGAGCAGCGAGCGTCCGTCGCACTGTTCCGGGATCGGCTGGCCGAGCCAGTCGAGGATCGTCGGCAGCAGGTCGACATTCTCGCTGAAGGCGGTGACCGTGCTTCCCCGTGTCGCATCCGCCACAGGCCGTGGATCGACCATGATGCATGGCACATGATACGAGGACGGGTAGTAGCCGCGTTTGCTCAGCATGTGATGGTCGCCCAGCTGCTCGGCGTGATCGGAGGTGAGGATCACCAGCGTATGGTCGGACTGCCCGGTCGCGTCGAGATGGTCGAGCACGCGCCCGAGATGGTGGTCGACTTCGGCCAGCAGGCCGTGATAGGCAGCGGCGATGCGGCGCAGGTCGTCGGGCGTGACGTCGCAGGACAGCCCCGCCATGCCGGTCACCGACGTGCCGGCCCTGAGCGTTTCGAGCAGCAGCCGGTTCAGTGGATGGATCGCCGCTTCATGCGCCACGCTCGTGGCTCGCACGGGCGGCGGGATCCGGCCCGGATCAATCAGCGCGTCGAAGGGGGCAGTGGCCATGAACGGCGGATGCGGCCGGAAGAACCCGAGTT
>CAMDXD010000149.1 GCA_945877995.1 Bordetella parapertussis | reverse complement strand
CGCGGTCTTCGGATTCTCCGGGTCGGCGACGTTCGCCAGCCGGATCGAGATGTCGCTCGCCTTGCCGCGAATCTCGATGAAATGGGTGTTGCGCGTGAGCGCGGGATCGGCCACCACCTTCAGCCGCGTACGATCGAAGCCGATGCCGGCCAGCGCCAGCCCAGCGGCGATGTTCACGTTCGCCGGAAAGTGGCCCGCGCCCTCGCGCACCGGTCCGTCATACAGCACGGTCGCTTCGCGCAGGCCAGCCAGGTCGATGCCCAGCTGGTCGACATACGCGATGCCCTTCCATGCGATCGGCGGCTTGGTGACCGCGATCGACGCCTCTTCGATGCCGGCAAGGGCCATCGTCTTGACCCCGTCGAGCCCGCAGATGCCGCCGGAGGGTACATACAGCAGGCCACCGGCGGCACGGGCAGCCCCCTCCAGCCGGCCGCGCAGCGCATCGTCCGCCAGCGCGCCGCATGACAGCACGACCAGGGCGAGGCCACGCGCGAGGACAGCCTCTGCGTATAGGCGCACCGCTTCATGGCCGGCCGCCTCGACCACCACGTCCGGCGAGGTCGCCAGCAGCCCGTCGATATCGGCAACGAACGCACAGCCATTCGCCTCCGCCAGCGCGCGGCCGCGCGAGTTCATGCTGCGCCCCATCAGCGCCACGACCTCGACATCGCCCAGCGTGCCGCGCTGGGTGTGTTCCAGCGCGATGCGCGCGATGCTGCCCGCCCCGATGATCGCCACCCGCATGTGCTGCTCCCTGAAACCGGCCCCGCGCAGGATCTCTGCAGGGGTTCGCCGAAGGACTGCAAGTGTGCCATGCTGCGCGCCGTACGATGCACCTGCACCCAGCGCGGCGCGGCTCGGCGTCGTCGTGCACCGACCACTTCATGGAGATGAGCATGACAGCAGGCAGCGGCGCCACCGGTTGTGTCGACACGATCAGCGGCGGGCCTCGCCGCTCCCGTGCAGTACCGGTGGCCGTGGCCGCCGCGTGGATTGCCATGCTTGGCACGTTCAGCCTGGCGGGCCCGGCCGCCGCTGCGCAGCCACCGGCCGTAAATACCTATCCCGACCGCCCGATCCGGCTGGTCGTGCCGTTCCCGCCGGGCGGCATCAACGATCTGGTCGCGCGCATCATCGGCCAGAGCCTCGGCGAGCAGATGAAGCAGACGGTCATCATCGACAATCGGGCGGGCGCCGGCGGCACGCTCGGATTGGGCATCGCGGCGCGTGCCAATCCCGACGGCTACACCCTGGCATTCGGCGCGACCAGCACCGTCGCGGTCAGCCCGGCGCTGTACCGCAATCTGCCCTATGACCCGGTCAAGGCGTTCGCACCGATCGCTCCGCTGGCCGAGGTGCCCAGCGTCGTACTGGTCACGTCCTCAGTCGCAGCCAGCTCGATGCGAGAACTGATCGCGCTGGCGCGCACGAAGCCGGGATCGCTCAATTACGCATCTGCCGGTGCCGGTACCTCGCAGCACATGGGTGCCGAACTGCTGAAGGCGCTGGCGAAGATCGACATGGTCCATGTGCCGTACAAGGGCGGCGCGGCCGCGATCGCCGAGCTGATCGGCGGCCAGGTGCAGATCCAGATCGAACCGCTGCCCACGGCGATCCCGCACATCCGTTCCGGCAAGGTGCGCGCGCTGGCCGTCACCTCGCGGGCCCGGCTGCCGATCCTGCCCGAGCTGTCGACGGTCGCCGAGGCAGCGGGCCTGCCCGGCTACGAACTGATGATCTGGTTCGGCATGCTGGCGCCGGCCGACACGCCGCGCCCGGTCGTGCAGCGACTGAACCTCGAGGTGCTCAAGGCCGTTGCATCGCCGGAGGTGCGCGAACGATTCGCCCAGCAGGGCGCCACGCCCTCGGCTGCGCAGACCCCGGAACAGTTCGGCGCCTTCATCCGGAGCGAGATCGTCAAATGGGCGGAAGTCGCGCGCCTGTCAGGCGCGAAAGCGGACTGAAGCGCGCTCAGCGCAGCCCGCCGGAGCGCTCGCGCTGGGTTCCGGCGATGGCCCGCCAGCGCGGATGCGCTGTCCAAGCCTCGACCGGTATCGGCAGCCGGCGCGACCAGTTCGGATGTTCGAAGGTCGTCCCGGGCAGGTTGGTCGCATCGACCAGGTCGAACACGTCCTCCGGATTGACCATCGTCCACATCGAGGCGGTACGGGCGAGGAAGGCGTGCACCGCGTCGACCAGGCCGGACGGCAGCATCGGATAGCGACCGGCATCCGTGGACTCCCCCTCGGGCAACAGTCCGGTTTCGGCGAGCGCACCGAGCAGCGCCCCGCGCGCCTGCCTGCGGTCCGAAGCGAAGCGCTCGTACTGTCCATCGTCGAGCAGGCCGAGGCGCCGCCGCTGGCCGAGGTCATCGCCGACCCACCACCCCTGCAATGGCGACAGGTCGTGGCTGCCGATGGAAGCCAGCGCCAGGCGCGGATAGTCATGCGGCCGCCGGAAGTGGTCCGGCGCATCGCGCTCGAAAACCAGCAGGCGGTACGACAGTACGTCGGCACCCCGCAGCCCTTCGCGCACCGCCGGCGGGACCGTGCCGAGATCTTCGCCGATGAGCATGCAGGCGTGGCGTGCGCTCTCGATGCGCAGCGTCGCCAGCATCGCATCGAACGGATAGTCGACATATGCGCCGGCCGCCGGGCCGGGGCCGTGCGGTATCCAGAACAGCCGCATCAGGCTCATCACGTGGTCCAGGCGCAACGCATCGAAACGGGACATGCTGGCCGCCACCACCGACCGGAAGGCCGCGCATCCATCCGCGCGCAGACGGTCGGGCCGCAGTGGCGGCAGGCCCCAATCCTGCCCCTGCAGGTTGAAGTCGTCCGGCGGGCACCCGGCGCGTACGTCCAGCGCATGCGCCCCCTGCGCAGCCCAGACTTCCGAACCACCACGATCGGCGCCGAGCGCCACATCTCCGTACAGGAGGATGCCGGCACGCTTGCCGCAGGCACGCACCTGCTGCCACTGGCGCGATGCCTGCCATTCGAGGAACACGTGGAACCCGGTGTCGTGCGCATGCTCCCGCTGCCACTGCGCCACGGCCTCACCCGACGGATCGCGCAGCGGCAGAGGCCAGCAGGGCCAGCCCCAGATCGAAGGGTCTGCCCGATGCAGCGTGGACTGGATCGACTGGTAGATGGCGTGCAGGCGCAACGCGTCGTTCGAGGCGGCGAACGCTTCGAACTCGCGCTGCCATCGGCCTGACGCATGAACGGCCGAGCCCAGGCCCGTCCCCGCGCACTCGTCGCGCACGAAAGCGTCGTAGATCGCGCGCATCACCGCGAGCTTCAATCGTGCGACGCCCGGGTAGTCGACCCGCTCGGCGGCACGCAGCCGCGCGCGCTCCGCTTCGGGTGCAAATTGCCGGCAGAGCGCAGGCACGATCGCCGGATCGGTGAACACGTCGATGCGCTCGGGATCGATGTAGAGCGGGTGCAGGAACAGGCGGCTCACCGCCGAGTACGGACTGGCCTGTTCGGGACAGTCCAGCGCAAGCACATGCAGCGGGTTGAGCCCGACCACCCCGGCCCCCAGCGCCGCAGCGGAATCGGCCAACACGAGCAGGTCGGTGAAGTCGCCGATGCCCCAGTTGCGCAGCGAACGCAGGCCGTAGAGCTGCACCGCGATCCCCCACTGCCGGCCGTCGTCGCGCAGGGACTCCGGAAGATGGCAGCGCGGCGGCGCACAGAGCAGCACGGCAGAGGCTGCAGGCTGGCACGGCACGCCGTCCGGGGGTACCGGCATGCCTTCGACGCACACGGACAGCCGGTGCAAGCCCACCGGAAGTACGGGCAGCGCAAGCAGGGGATCCGGCTCCGACGGCATGCAGGAGCCCGCCAGCCGTACGCCCGATTCGGTCAATACTGTCCAGTCGACCCGGTCGACGACCGCCGGCCAGTCATCGCCCGCCAGCGCGCGCAAGCCGGCTCGCGACAGCGGAATCTCCGCCGCTGCACCGGCCTCCACCACCACCGTTTCAGCCACGAGGCGCTGTTCTTCGGACCGCCGCCTCGACTCGACCGACTGTGCCAGCGCAATTGCATCGGGTGCGCCGCGATAACCGAGGGCATCGAGCGCCGCGATCAACGTACCGTCCGGCGTGTCGCGCCAATGGCCCCAGATGTCGTGATAGCCGGTCGCGATACCGGCCGCGCGCGCGGCGTCGCTCAGTTGCATGCGGGGCCCACGAGGCAGCAAAGGATGGAAGGGTCGGGCATGGGCGACCGAAGAGGTATCGGGCAGGCACGGGCAACCGCAGCTTGCGGACCCTGCCTCGTCGGCCGCAGCGCCACCATTGTAGCCCCCTGACCCTGCCCGGCAGTGCCGCCAGCCGCCGACCGCCGGTCAGTCGCCGGCACGGGCGCAGGCCGATTTCGACCGATCGGCGCGACGCTGTTCTACACTTGAGCAACGCTGCTTTTATCCTTATCTTTTCACGCTACGGTTGAATCCATGTCATCTTCGATACCCGCGCAGGCGCTGTCCGAGCTCAATCCACTGCCCCGGCTGCTGATGGGGCCGGGCCCGATCAATGCCGATCCGCGCGTGCTGCGCGCGATGTCGGCACAGCTGCTCGGGCAGTTCGATCCGCAGTTCCGCCAGTACATGCACGATACGCAGGAACTCTATCGCGGCGTGTTCGAGACCTCGAACACGCAGACGTTATGCATCGATGGCACCGCCCGCTCGGCAATCGAGACCGTGATGGTGTCGCTGATCGAGCCCGGCGACCGCGTGCTCGTGGCGAGCTTCGGGCGGTTCGGTCAGCTGAAGGCCGAGATAGCGCGTCGGATCGGTGCGCAAGTGCGGGTAATCGAGGCCGAATGGGGCACGGTGTTCGACCTCGCGCTGATCGAAGCCGAGATCCGTGTGTTTTCACCCAGGCTGCTCGCCTGCTGCCAGGGCGACACGTCGACCACGATGCTTCAGCCGCTCTCCGAGTTGGGCGCCCTGTGCCGGCGCTACGGCGTGATGCTCCAGGTCGATGCCACTGCGTCGTTGTGTGGCACCCCCCTGCCGGTCGACGCCTGGCAGATCGACTGCGTGACCGGGGCGTTGCAGAAATGCCTCGCGGGCCCGTCCGGCATCGCACCGATCACGCTGTCGGATACCCTGTGCGAGGTGATCATGCGGCGCCGGCATGTCGAGGAAGGGCTGCGGCCGGCCGACTACCGTCCGGGCCCAGGCCGCATCATCGCGTCGAACTACTTCGATCTCGCGATGATCATCGACTACTGGAGCGAACGAGCGCTCAACCACCACACCGAAGCCACCACCATGCTTTATGCGGCACGCGAATGCGCGCGCATTTTCCTGCAGGAAGGCCATGCGGCGGTGTACGCGCGCCACGCCATCGCCAGCCGCGCAATCGTCGCGGCCCTCGAGGCAATGAACCTGAAGATCTTCGGCGACAAGGCCAACAAGATGCCCAACGTCACCGGCATCTGGATCCCGGAGGGCGTCAGCTCAGACCGCGTGCGCACCGCGATGCTGGACGAATTCAACATCGAGATCGGCACCTCGTTCGGTCCGCTGCATGGACGTATCTGGCGCATCGGCGCGATGGGCTACAACGCGCGCCGCGATGCAGTGCTGACCACCCTGGCCGCCCTGGAAGCGGTGCTCGCGGGGGAGCACCACCGGTTCACCCGCGGCGCGGGCGTCGACGCGGCACGTGCGGTGTACCAGGCCGGCTGAACGGGGCGGCTGGCGCTTGCGGTGGACGCCGGGGCGCCGTTCAGAGGCCCCGGTCACGGTATGGGAACTCGGCGGGATGCGGCAGCGCCTCGTCGAACCAGGACCGAAGGGCAATATCGCAGATCGCATAGCCCCAGTTGATCAGTCGCTCCTGCAGTTCGTCGGGCATCGCGGTGAACAGGGTCGGCAGCGCCGCCAGTTCGGTCGCGCGTGCCGGCGGGCAGACAAGGCAGGTATCGGCCGGGTAGTCGGCGGTGGCCGCGCGCAGCGACCAGTAGGCGCCGGCATGTCGCCCACCCTGGAAGCCGGACAACAACGCTTGCCGGGGCGCTACGCGCAACGAATCCTGCAATATCTCGATGACGCGCGAGGCCTGCCCGCTCTTGCCGTCGATGGACGACTCATCGACCAGCGCGCCGCCCCCGTCGCTGACCCAGAGCGTCCTGCAGTCCTGCGCATCGGCCAGCGCGAGCGGATCGCAAAGCATGCCGTCGGCCAGTTGCATCGCGTGCAAGTCGCCGCCGATGGCGCTGCCACTCACCCGCAGCGCCGGAAATGCCGGCGGCATCGCGATCGATGCGCAGACCGCGTCGGTCACCGGGTAGCTCGGATCGCCGATCGAGATCGCGCCCACACGGCTGCGTGCTTCGTTGCCGAATACCAGGCGACTGCCCGAGTTCAGCTGGCTGGCGCCGATCGACAGCTTCGGCACCGACGGCAGGTCGCCGAACCGGACACCGCGGTACAGCTCACGGTCCAGGTTGTGCGAGATCCATTCGGTCAGCGAGCGCGGGAACAGCAGGCCACCGACCACGGACCGTCCGTTCAGCGTCCGGCTGGCCAGTGCGCACAGCGGGCCGAGGATCTCGCGTCGGACCGCAGCCGGAGAAAAACCGTCTGCCGACAGCCGCGACCACTGCACCGAGACCAGGGCGGCGACGATCGCGCCCCCGGACACACCGCAGATGCGGGTCGCGCGGGCAAGCAGCCCCGCCTCGGCGAGTCTCAGTACGGCACCGGCATTGAACAGGACTGCGCGATAGCCGCCACCGGAAAGGCACAGGGCGATACCGGGATGATCGGATTCGGGTGTGGCCATCGCGGCAGTGGGGACGCTCGAGGAGTGCGGACGCAGAGCTTACCGCGCGTGCGCAACGGCTGCCAGCCGTCCGGGCACGATGGCTCTGTCCCGGCTGGCCCCGCGGACTGCTCGTAGTACGCACGGCACCCGCAGGTCACAGTCGCCTGATCCGCACTATCATTGCCGACCGGCCCGGGTCTCGGCACGACCCGTCGTGCGAACCGATGTGCTTCGCCCCGCTCGGTGCCGCCGGATTCCTGTCTACCCGCAACTGCGAACGCTCTCCGATGCTCTCTCTCGCCCACGGGCTCCGCTTCGAACAACTGTATCAACACGAAGGACTCGTCGCACTCGACGCATCCTTCCTCGAATGGCTCGACGCCGGCGATGCCGGGCTGGGTGCCCGCTTGCGCTGTGCGCGCGAAGCCCCGCACGCACTGGACGCTGCGGCCGAGGCTGCGCTGCTGATCGAACTCGCGCCCTGGGTAGACGACTTCGTCGGCCATTTGTTCGGCATCGGCGACGCCGTGCGCGCCCTCTCGGCGCGCCACAGTGAGCTGGCGCCGCTCTACGAGTGCAAGCGCCAGTTCGTGCAGCGGCAGGCAGCGACCAAGGTGAAACCGGAGGCCCTGGCCGGCTTTGACGCGGCAGTCGCTGCGGCCACGCTGGCGCACTGGTTCGGCGAACCCTTCGGCGAACTTGTGTTCGCGCGGCACGTGTCCGCGTGGCAGGCCGACCCGGCACACGCTGACCGGGTCACCCTGGCCATGCACTACGCCGCCTGGGCACTCACCACGCCGGACGGCCGGCGCCGGCACGCGGCCGGCGTGCTGTTCAAGACACCACACAAGACCGATCCGATGCACCTCGTCCCGGTCGAGACAGACACCTTGGGCGGCTACCAGGCGTTCACGCTGGGCGAGGCGCACCAGCGCCATCGCGAGGGGTTCGCGCTGACCGACGGCGGCACCGACCTGGCAGGTGCGCTCGACCAGGCGCACTACTGCATCTGGTGCCACCACCAGGGCAAGGACTCCTGCTCGAAGGGCCTGAAGGAAAAGCTCAAGGGCGACGCTGCGCAGATCGACGCACTGCCCGCGTCGGCGCACTACAAGAAGTCGCCATTCGCGGTGACCCTCGCCGGCTGTCCACTCGAGGAGCGCATTTCCGAGTTCCACGAGGTCAAGGCGATGGGACACGCGATCGGCGCGCTGGCCCTGATCGCCATCGACAACCCGATGGTGCCGGCCACCGGGCACCGGATCTGCAACGACTGCATGAAGGCCTGCATCTACCAGAAGACAGAACCGGTCAACATCCCGGAATCGGAGACGCGCACGTTGAAGGACGTGCTGGAACTGCCCTGGGGCTTCGAGATCTACAGCCTGTTGACCCGCTGGAACCCGCTCGACCTCAGGCGACCGCTGCCGCGCGCCGCCACCGGCCGCAAGGTCCTGGTGGTCGGCCTGGGTCCGGCCGGCTTCACGTTGGCACACCACCTGATGAACGACGGCCATGTGGTGGCCGGCATCGACGGCCTGAAGATCGAGCCGCTGCCGCCGGAACTGTCCGGCGTGGATGGCCACGGTAGACGGGTGCCCTTCCATCCGGTGCGCGACGTGCAGGACCTGTACGAGTCGCTCGACGACCGGGTCATGGCCGGCTTCGGCGGCGTTGCCGAGTACGGCATCACCGTGCGCTGGAACAAGAACTTCCTGAAGGTGATCCGGCTGGTGCTCGAGCGCCGCACCGAATTCGCGATGTTCGGCGGCGTGCGCTTCGGTGGCACGCTCACCGCGCAGGATGCGTTCGACCTGGGTTTCGACCATGTCGCGCTGGCCGCTGGTGCCGGCCGCCCGACCATCCTCGACATGCCCAACGGCCTCGCCCGCGGCGTGCGTACCGCCTCCGATTTCCTGATGGCGCTGCAACTGACCGGTGCCGCCAAGGCCGATTCCATCGCCAACATGCAACTGCGCCTGCCGGTGGTGGTGATCGGCGGCGGGCTCACCGCGGTCGACACCGCAACCGAATCGCTCGCCTACTATCCGGTGCAGGTCGAGAAGTTCCTGCACCGCTACGAAGTCATGGCGCGTGCGCACGGTGAGGCCGCTGCGCGCATCGCATGGAATGAGGAAGAACGTACCATCGCCGACGAATTCCTGTCGCATGCGCGTGCCATTCGCGAAGAACGCAAAGTGGCGTT